>JANQLQ010000133.1 GCA_028280565.1 Fulvivirga sp. | reverse complement strand
CTCATTGAGAGGTTTGCATTACCCGAGACATCTTAAAAACAATGCTTAATTTGCCAAAATTAAACGTTCTCCAGTCAAATTCAATTTTCAAGGACACCTTAAGCAGGCCATCTTGGTCGTTGGCGTACCATGGGATATTTTAACTCAAAACTCGTATGCGCAAATGCATCTATCCACTTGTTTTTATGAGATTGATGGCAACACTATAAGTTAAAATTATACCCAACAACAATCAATACAGGACTGGCGCCCGTGAAGTCCGATATTCTCGGGTCATTTTTCACAGTATCCTCATCATCTTTGAACTCTGACGACCTAAGGGGAGCCAATAGGCCAAAATCCCAGTAATTACCTTCCGTTTTTCGAGAGTTTACTTTAATCCCTGCGCCAAAAGTAGCCCCGGTGTAGACCTTATCGTATTCTGATGCTCCATCTACTTTGATCGCTGCATTAGTCCCATACATCCCGGTAAGGTAAAACTGGGTTTGGCGAGAGCTTGGAAAGTCTTTTAGTATCCCTACGTTATACCCTACGCCTGAAATTTGATACCCCACTCCTCCAAATAAATTCAACTCATCCATGATGTTTACGCCTAGGCGTGCGCCCAATGCCCCATAAGGTAACCCTATGCCCAAACCTAGTGTCGTCTCTCCCTTGGCGGAACTCAAATGTTGATCTTGTGTAAAGCCATGCTGTATTGTAGCCAAGTAAGTACAAACCGCTATAAAGAGCCCGATCTTGTTCATGTTCAATGCATTTAAAAAGTCCAGCTAGGGTCTATGATTTTCACATCATTTTTAACTTTTTCATAACGCTTCATCCCATTTTCAATGAAGAAGGTCATATCTTCATCTTGTCCTTTCAATGTTATGGCTTCTTTTTTAGCCATGATCTTCTTCACTTTTTTCATCGTCTTTTCATTGCCAGGATCAACCGGGTGAAGCCTGACGGCTGCTTTTAATCCCCCCATGGTGGGCCTGACTTCGACAACATAAGTAGCGTTAGGCTTTAGGTCTCCCTTGATAAAGTCCCTGTTCTCAGATGCCGCCCAGAAGATGTGTTCCCCGGGGTCACATTCATAAGTAAAATAGTTGACGCCATTTCTTTTGCCTAAATACTGTTCTCCATCAAAGTATTTGAAATTAATGGCCGCGCCTGTGCCTGCAAACCGAACAAAGTAAACGAGTGATTTTCCTTCAGAAGGTTGTTTAAACTCTTGAGCCGAGGCAGTGTAAGCAAGGCAAGTAATAAAGAGAAAATGTAAAACTTTAGTTTTCATAACTATTTAATTTAAGTGAGAGGTCAATATTTAGGCAGTAAATTAGGCACGGTAATCCTATGCTCTTCCGTAACCACATTATCTTGTAAATAGGACTTGAATGGTATCCTCCCCGGAAGGGTGATAGAAAAATGTTTCAGCGTCATGAGGAGTTGAAGATGTTAACGGATGGTAGGTGTCTTATGAATCAATTGTAGTTTGTTCTTAATAGAATACGGGTTATGGGCCATCGCATAAGCTACTAGCCGGGGACAATTTAGCAACATCCATTTTCTAACACAAAAAATAACCTGGAAATTATCCTTGATCTTTCAAAAAGCTTTTGGCCTCTTAATCAATGTCTTTTGGGGGAAAATTCATGACATTGATCAATTACAATTCGAAATAGGAACCGGAGGTTAGTCAATGCGATTTTAATTTTCCCTAGATGTGAATAGGAACATAAAACCCCGCTGTTCTGCTGATGAGACAACGACGCATTCATTTCTTACCTAGCTTCTTCGTGGCAGCCCGCTTATATCCATCGATCTTAATTTCCTTTGAAGTAATTTCGACGATCGCAAAACTATTATTCTCCAAGCCACTGTAATCCACCATGCCTAGCTGGGTGCAATAATGGATGCCGTTGAGTTCTACAAAATCTTCCTGGTGGACATGGCCTTGGAAAACGGCCATGACTTTCCCGGAGGCTTCCAACAGTTTTTGCGCTCTTGGATAGTCCGTAATATAGTATGGATGCCCATCCCGTGTGAAATTGTAAAGTGTAAAATGACAGAATACAATGGTAGGGAGTTGGGTTTTTAGAAGATCATTTTCAAACCACTCCCATTCATGCTCGGGCAAGCGGGCATCGTACCATTTAAAATCTCCCTTGTGGTGATGACGACCATCCGGGTGGTAGTTGGGATCCAACACGATGAAGTGGAAGCCCTTTTGGTCAAAGGAGTAATATCCTTGGTCTTGCGAGATGCCGGTGTTCTCAATGTTTTGCAGGAATTGGGCTTTGGAAATGCTATCCAGGTCATGGTTGCCAATGCAATGGTAGCGCGGTCCGCGAAAATTAGCATATTCCGCTTCTATGGCTTGGAGGTACTTAAGCGTATCTGATTCTCGTTTGTTTTTGTCTTCGTCTTTCAGGTCGCCCAGGTGGATCGCAAAATCTACGGCTTCGCTGTTCAATACTTGGACACATTCACGCATTTTAGTAAGTGCCTCCCGGTAATAGCGCGTACCGGCGGAATCCCGGTCAGCATAATGGCTATCAGTGATCAGGCCAAATCGTACACGGGACATAGCTTTTCCTAAAAGAGTGACAGGATCGATGAAGGTAGCCCCAAAAAGGCCTGCAGAGGATCTTAAAAATTTCCGGCGTGTGATTTCCCATTGCATAGTGGTGAATTGATCTAGGCTGTAATTTAAAAAAGAGCGGGTTAAAAACGTGGGTACAAGCTTTAATTTGTTCCCTACTTTGTTCCGTTATGTAGAACCATAGGACGCAAGGGCAATGCCCTGTACCCTTGCGTCTCTACGGTAGAAAGATCAATCGCTTATTCTTTCACAAACTTCGATGTAAAGGTTCCTCCCTCGCTTTGGATTATAACGGTGTAAACGCCTACCGGCAGCATATTTACATTCATGGTAAGTTCCCCGCTTGGAACTCCTTCTTTTTCCAATACCGACCTACCCAATCGATCAAAAACTTTTAATTGTGTATTATTCCATCCTGCGGGTAATACAATCGTTACTGCCTCGGAGGCTGGGTTGGGGTACAATCGCACTGGGGAGAAGGCTGCTGCTTCAATTTCTTCTTCCAAAGGAGCGGAATTAGCACTTGCTTTCCGCGCGGATGCGTTGGTAGAACCGGAAAGGCTAACTTCATTGAAAACAGCAGCAGCATATTCTGAGCTGTTGTGCGAAGTAACGGCCATACCTATTTTCACCACCTGGCCCATCGTGATGTTCGTGCTTCCAATGTTGGTGAACGAGCTTCCATTCAAAGAATACGCTGCCGTAAATGTATTCCCTTGCCGTGTCAACCGGATGTAGAACGATTGGTTATCGGGAAAGCCTGCAAATACTCCACTGTACGAGGTGTTTCCTCCCACGGAAGATCGCAGGGAAAGCCGGGCCGCGTTATCGGGTGTCACTACTACGAAAGCGTTCTTGGCATTCGCCGCCGTAGTTTCCCGGATCATTAAGCCTGCTTTTGTCCATACATCGATGTTTTGGACAGAGTTTACTTTCGCCGTAATAGAGCCATCACCCTCCAGTGTTTTGTACACGTAGTAAAAAGCATCGTTGCTATTCCAAATATCACTGCCCCTGGCATCGATCAAGAAAGCCTCCTGGCCATTGTATACTTTACCAGCCCCGGAACCCACTGCGCTGGCATTCCAGCCATTCAAGGCCGGTAAGATCGCCGTTGGATTGGTGATATCGCTTTGTGAAGACTGGTTACCAAAGAAGGGATTGTAGATATAGCTGTCGCCATTCAGCTTGCTATCCAGGAAGTTAAATTCGTTCCTGTCCCTGTAGTACGTGATCGGGTCTTGGAAATAGCCACGTTCCCAAGGGGATGTGCCACCGTCTCCTACCCCGGAGTCTCCTCCTCGAAATTGGGTATAGCCGTTAAACGTGTCCGGGTTCCCTCTCCGGTTCCACAGTTCGTGGATAGATATGAGTTTGTAATCATATCGTAATGCATTTGCCCAAGTATTAGAACCGGGAATGTCCACCTGCATAATGTTATCATTCCTTTCCGCCACTTGGTACACGATGGCGTCCGAACCAAAACCGGCTTGGTAGCCATTATCGGTAAAGGTTTCAACCCCATGCCCATGCTTGCTCGGGGAGAACAGGTCGAACGTCCCGTTGGCCGAAATATAGATTTTAGGATGTGACCCGTTAAACTGGAAATCAGAAGCCGTATACGCCCTCTTTTCCCGGTGGAATTCGGTTACTGCGCCACGAAATTGCCCGTAGGTGCTACCGTCTTTCTCTATCACCGCATGCATGCCTTCCCAGTCGTTTTCATGACGGTCGGCGGAAATATTAGAATCATCCCCGCTATGGTATACGCCATACGTGAGGAAGTAGAAGTTCTGGGTCTCTACCAGCGCCGAATAGATCACTCCGCGCATCGGCGGAGTGAGGCGGTCGTTCAATTGGCCTTGCTCCCATACCTGGAATTTGCTATTGGCCCAATTATTACCTGCGTACCAATCCCCGTCAAAATCTACGGCCAGCATGATGTCCCTGGCACTGTAATATTGCCTGCCCCAACTCCGGGAGGTATTCACATCGTGGTAAACTTCAGGAGCCCAATGATTCAGGATATCCACTTGGGATTGAGCATAGCTACTGGTCATGCTGCCTGTAAGCAACATAAAAACGAATGGGATGAATGTTTTACGTTTCATTTGCGTGTTGTAGTTTGTTGGTAAATAATTTTAGATTAAAATGTTCTATGTGATATTTTAGAGGACCAGCAGGTGTTCAGCTGGGTTGGTTGTCTCTATAAATTCCTCATAAATCGTCCTCGTTTGCAACGAGGACGGATGAGCTCGAGAAACGATAGCTGAAGCCTTTGTAATGCGACCTTTTTACGAGATCTTTAAAACAACCTTTACCCTTGCCAACTACCTGGCGGTCCTATTGCTCATTGACTCGCGTTACAAACGCAAGTCTCGAATAATCCTCGTTTGTAACGAGGATTATTGGTTAATATCCATCGTTCTGTTCCAACGCACGATTCGCGTCAATCGCAGATTGTGGGATTGGAAACAGCCGATAGGTAACAGCCGAGGCTTCTTTAAAGAACCTTGGCGCATCATAGGTACTGAACCGGATCATATCAGGACGGCGCACTTGCTCCCAGTACAGTTCGTAACCGCGTTCGTTGTACATGGCTTCTAGGTCCAGTGTGTTCAGCAGTGAAGCTCCCCTGGCCTCGCGAACCGTGTTCACATCAGCAAGTGCACCGGCATTGTCACCGGTCCTGAGCTTCGCCTCGGCGCGCATGAGGTAGATATCAGCATACCGGAGCAGGGGGATATCCACGCCTCCTTGTGTAGCGCTGCCATTGGCAGGATCAAATTCGTATTTAAAAACACGTACCCCTGCCGCTTGGGTGGTGAAGATGGATTCGAATGTCCGGGTGAAAATGACCAAGTTATCATCACGGAAGTTGGTGAGGGGTTCTATGACCAGCAAAGAAGGATCATTTTCATCGCGTTTAAAATCAGAACCCGTATCGTCAAGCACCGGGCCGTATTGCTGCCCTTCTTGGAAGCCCCGGTTGAAGCGAAAAAAGTCGCCCGTCTCAAAATCCGGGGAAGGTAGGCGTGTGACGCTACCGTCCTGGAGAAATTCTTGTTTATAATAGCGCGGGTCATCGGTATTTCCCTCCCAGGTATCCAAGAAACCGGGTGTGGTACATGCCCCGTTGAAAGGACGGGTCCGTGGTGTAGGCCTTTGTCCGCGTGAGTAGGTAACTACGGCAAAGCGATTGTCCCCTATTTTCGTTTCCGTGCGCTGGTCTACCACGAAAACATGCTCCGGATGGTTTTCATTGCCTACGTCAAACATCGAGAAATAATCCGCTGTTTCCAGGGTATGCGCCCCGGAGTTGATCACGTTAGTGGTCAAATTGATGACCTCCTGCATATCTTCCCCGGTGAAATTGAAAGTGCTGGCATATACATTTTCGTAGACAGCCTTGTTAAGATAGACCCGTGCGAGCAAACCGCTTGCGGCCTCTACAGTCATCCTGCCTTGGCCCAAGCCACCGTCATTACGGCTGGGAAGATCGCCCAGTGAGGCTTCAAATTCAGTAATAACTAAGTCCACGGCTGCTTGCCCACGGAGTATAATGGGAGCCTCGTTAAAGTTGAGTGTTTCGGGGTCCCTGTATAACACCACACCGTAAAGGTCGAGCATGTTATGCATGAACATGGCGCCCATCGCCCGGGCCTCTGCCATATATTGGTCACGCAGGGGAGAACCGCTGCCGCTAAGGGTAGCCAATGCTTGGGTAGACCGCGCTATCCCCTGGTTCAACGAATTCCAAGTACGATTTACAATGCTATGGAAAGGTGTCCAAGTAAAAAGGTGCAGGTCCCGGTAGGTACCGTTATCATCCCAATCCGTTACACGAGTAGGGATCATGGCTTCGTCCGTACTGAACTCCTGCAAACCAAAGTTATACCCGTAATGCGTGTATAAATCATCGTTGGACGAATAGACGGCCGCCAACAAGCCCTCTTCATACCCTTCCCCCTCGATAAGATCGGTGTTGAGCGCCTCGTCCAACACCTCTTCCTCCAGGTCCGTACAACTGATGATGAAGAAAATGCTTAGCAATAGTGTTAATGTTGTTCTCATTTTTTTAAAATCTTACGTTCAAGCCTAGAAGAAAAGTCCTTGCCCAAGGATACGAGGCATAATCGATCCCATAGGAGGTATTCCCATCGATGGATTTATCGGTATTCACCGCAGGGTCAAAACCACTATAGTCCGTGATCACAAAAAGATTTTGCGCTGTAAAATACAGTCTCAAACCTGCTACAGGTCCTAAGATAGAGGGCTTAAAAGAGTACCCTAATGTGAGGTTGTTCAAGCGCAGGTACCCTGCATTTTCCAAGTAAAGAGTGGACACCGCCGGTGTATTTCCTTGCTCTTCTCCCGAGTTGATCACCTCTGACGGGACATTATTACCATTTAAGAATTGCGGGACATTAAAAAAGGCATTGGCCGTGTTGTTGTAAATATCTGCCCCGGATTCCCCCACTACATTCACAGAGAAGTCCCATTGTTTATACTCCAAATAGCTGTTGAATCCGTAAATAAAGCTGGGCAAGGCGTCCCCGGTAATGATCCTGTCATCGTTCGTGATTTGCGTGTCTTCATTGGTATCACTAATGAGGTTCACTCCATCCTGGTCAAATCCCTGGTGATCAAACAGCAGGAACGAACCCAGTGAGCGATCATTGGTGATCACATTGACCGCGGCACCGGAAAGACCCGGCCCGGAAAGTGACCCGGTGATGATCTGTGATACAGGTAAGTCCCTGACTTCATTGGATAGTACGGTACCATTGAAATCAGCCTTCCACGAAAAATCACTTTTCCGGACCAGTACTCCACCTAAAGCAAATTCTAACCCGGTATTGATGATCTCACCGTCAATGTTGGACCATGTGAAGGCGGTAGGAGCGGGAGCTTGCGAAGGGACCAGCAGGATGGCATCTTCCGTAACTTTCCTGAACCAATCCAAGGTACCGTAGATACGCCCGCCATTAAGCTCGAAATCTATGCCTACGTTAGCTTGGGTCACCACTTCCCATTTCAAATCGGGATTGGCCGTTCTCCCTAACGTGACCCCGTTGGTGATGTCATCTCCTGTGCCTAACCACGCGCCCAACCGGCTGCTACTTTCAAAGGAGGCCTGTGTGATCTTGTTAGGGATCTCCTGGTTGCCCGTTTGTCCCCAGCTTGTTCTTAGTTTTAGGTTAGTAATAAAATCGGACTGCAAAAAATCTTCTTCACTGGCCCGCCACGCTAAGGCAAAGGAAGGAAACAGCCCGTATTTGTTATTATCCCCGAACCGGGTAGAGCCATCAGCCCGTAACGAGGTGGTGACTAAATATTTATTATCCCAAGAAAGATTCGCCCTCCCAAAAAACGACTGGATCTCGTTGACCTGGGCAAAGCCTGTAGGTGGATTGACATTGGTACCTATGTTGGGATTATTGACCGGGTCTATCTCTTCGGTGCTGAGGTCCATCACCGAAAAAGACGTGCCGCTTACGTCAAACCGCTGGTAGGCATGTCCGGCCAGTAAGGTAGCGGAAACCCGGTCCCCTTCAAGATCGTAGCTGAGCAGGTTTTCGGTCAGTACACTCCCGTTTTCATTATTCTGCTGGCCATAAAACCCTTCGGGGCTTACAAATAAGTTGTTACGCTGTACCGTAGTGTTCCGCTCCGAAGTGGACTGATCGATGCCTACATTGAATTTGTAATGTAAGTTATCGATGATCCTGAAGGAAAGGTCGATATTCCCCAGGATGCGGTCGGTCCTGCTTTCATCCGTGTATATATCCAGGAAGGCAATCGGGTTAGTCCCCGAAGGAAAGGTGAAAAACTGTCCATTCTCGCGAACCGGGAAGGTAGGGTTGGCCCTCAGCGCATTGGTGATCAACTCGCCATCGGCTCCGGAATTATCGCTGGTAGGAACCGCATCGTTGTTGATCCTACTTACTGTAAAATTCAGTTTTATCTTTAGGCGTTCATCATCGAAGTACGAATTGGAAGCATTCAAGCGTGCCGTGATCCTCTCCAACCGGCTGCCTTCTATGATCCCCTCTTGGTCAAAGTAACCGATCGACGCCCTGTAGCTGGCATTTCCCACCGTCTTGCCAAAAGCAATGTCATGACTTTGTACCCATCCTGTGCGAAAGATCTCGTCTTGCCAGTCCGTGTCAATGTCCGGGTCGTAAACACCATCCTCATTATTCGCGGCATATTCCGAGCCGGAAAGTAAATCCAGCGTATTCGAGATCTGCGATACTCCAAAGTGGGTGTTGTAGGTAAGCTCACCGATTTGGCTCTTCCCACTTTTCGTGGTGATGATCACTACCCCGTTAGATCCCCGGGCGCCATAGATTGCGGCAGCGGAGGCGTCCTTTAGCACGTTGATGGATTCAATGTCGTCGGGATTCAGGAAGTTCAAAGGATTTTGTGGCCCCGAGGTGCCAAAACCTACATTTTGTGAAGAAGAGCTCGTGGCATCGTTAGATAAAGGCACTCCATCTACCACGAATAAAGGAGAGTTTCCGCCACGAACAGAACCCGGGCCGCGGATCACAATGTCAATACCTGCACCGGGCTCACCGCTGGAAGTTACCACACGGACACCCGGTAATTTCCCTTGGAAAAGTTGCTCCGGTGATACAATGACCCCGTTGTTAAAAGCTTCGTCTTTTACGGTAGACATAGAACCTGTAACATCCTGCTGCTCCTGTGAGCCGTAACCTACCACCACGATCTCCTGCAAAGCGGTAATGTCCGGCTGCAGAACTACTTCGAAGTCAGTCCTATCCCCTATTTCTAATGCTGTGACTTGAAAGCCTATGTAGGAAATGACCAAAGTCCTGGACGCATCGGGTACGGCCAAAACAAAGTTCCCGTTGATATCCGTTAACGTACCGATATTCGGGAATTCCTTGATGTTGACCGTAGCCCCGGTAAGCCCTTCCCCGGTATCAGCATCGATCACCTTTCCCTTGAGTGTCCGATCGTACTCTTCCACCGCTTGGCTAGGAGAGGTTTGCTTTGAATTTTTCCCGGGGTCAATAGAAACAGAAATGTTATCGTTGATCCGTTTGAAAAGGAGTCCGGCCTCTTTTGCAACGTGCGTAAGGATCACTTGCAAGGATTCAGAATCAAAATTTACGGAGATCTCTTTTTCCAGTTTTGCTACGGACCGGTTGTAACCGAAGGTAAAGTCTGTTTTCCGCTCGATCTCTTCAAATACCTCCACGGGTGTAGCGGCATTGGTATGGAGGCTCAGCTTTACATCTTTTAGCATTTGCCCCTTCATGTCGTTGGCCACCAATAGCTGTAGGCCGACCATCTGCAAAAGGAAAAAGTAAATTGTATTTTTCGAAACAAACATAATCGTATTGAATAGTGTTGTTTTCATACTTTTGTGTTGAGTTTGATAATCAATTAAGAATTAAACTTGGCAGCCTGCTTCACTCGCCAAAGTATTGACAGGCTGTCTTTTTTACCGCCACATCTCACACGACGATAGAAAAGAGGATTACTCAGTGGTCAGTTTCTTTCCATAGGCTTTGGATCAGTTACATTCTTTTCCTTTGATCAGCACTGTTTTTTCATCCTGGAATTCGTATTCCAGGCCGTTAATGAATTTCATACTTTCCAAAATGTTTTCCAGGGATTCCTGCCGGTAGGTACTCTTGATGTAGCATTCGCCCAGCGCGGGGTTCTCCAGCCGGATCTCCGTATCAAACCACCTCTCCAGTATTTTCAAAGCTTTTTTTAAAGGGATATCGTCAAAGCGAATGATGCCTTCTCTCCAATCCAGGAACGATGCCAATGACACCTCGCGTTTTTCTACCGCTTTCGTTATGGTATGATAGCGTACTTGTTGGCCCGGGGTGAGTATGGAGGCTTCGGCCCTCCCGGGACCATGTGATACTTTCACTTTGCCCGTCGCCACAGTCACTTTGACCTCTTCTTCGCCTGGGTAAGCTTCTACATTGAACGAGGTACCTAGTACGGTCGTCTGCAAGTCGCCGGATTGGATTACAAAAGGCTTCGATGGGTTCCGTTTCACCTCGAAAAAAGCTTCTCCTGTCAACGAGATATCCCGAATCTCCCCGGAAAATACTTCGGGGAAGGTAATAGAGCTTTCGGCATTTAACTTTACGATGGACCCATCACCCAGGGTAATGGTGGCCTGCTGCCCTCGTTGCGTGGCCTTGGTGAGGTAGGTGGTAGTAGGTGGATCTTGCTGGAGGCTAACGTACGCCCCTAAACCAGCAGCTACTAGTAGGAGGACAGCAGCAGCCATTTTCAACCACGAGTAACGCTTTTCGTGGCGAGTTTTCGAGATAGGCTCACGAACATGCTTCCATACCTGTTGCCGAATGGCCGACCTCGCAGCCTCCTTTTCCTCGGCCGTCCAAGTGGCGACCACGCTGGGTTTATCTTGGTTCTTTTGGTAGAACTCCTCTACCATTTTTTCCTCCTCTTCGGAGCATTCCCCCTTACGATACCGGTCTAGGATACTGTGAAATTCGTCTTCGGTCATGTTCGCTTTTTACTACCTTGTCGTGACGGGTGAAGCGACTACCTAGTGCCAAGAGTGTATTTCTTGATATTTAACCCTGGGGTAATGTTAGGGTAATATAACAACCCATGCCGTTTAGATAAGGCTAGCGCTCACCCCAGGAGCTCCTAAAGGAGAACCAACCGCGCAGTGGATTGCCCCTTTAGGTAAGGGGTGCGAGGGGGACACTTAACTAGTCCATACGTTAAGCCTCAACTGACGTACCGGGTAGCGGGTGAGTATGTTCGAGGTATTGGAAAGCTCTCGACCAGTTGGTAATAGGCAAGAGGCAGTAAGCAAAAAAAGATAGGGGGTTGCCGATTGCTCTTTGCCAACGGCCGACTTTAAGAACGGGATTGAAAAAAATGGCTCACTGTCCAATGACACTTAACTTAACACTAGGATTACTTTGTCACATCCAATTATTTGATAAACAGGCATTTAACAATAAAGGAGCTTGTTGGATATCCTCATCAAAAACGAAAAAGACCTTCTTTATCGTCATTCCGGCCGGTGGTAAGGGTGCGGGCTTGTGCGAGAGCCGGAATCTGCTAAGTCGTTGAACGTGAGCCTTTTTTAAAGTGTACTGGGTTTTCGTTTCGCGACTTCGCAGATTCCTTGTCACGCCTAGCCCAACGCACAGGCTGCAAGGGAATGACGCTGTTGGAAAGTAAGGATGACAGTACTTAGTATAGGTTTGCGATGGGTTTAGAACAGGAGGCTGATCCCTCATCCTTTGCAATTCGCTGGCACTAGGTTTGAGAATAAAAATCTTATTATCAATGACTTAAACCTGGCTAAGTAGAACTAGGAGTAAAAGTAAATAGTCAGTGGTGTTCAGCTTTTGATCAATGATCGTATACTAGACGCTAAGGCTATTTTTCACAAATAAAGAGACAAAAGCACGGCCACCGCGGAATTTCTCAATGTAGGTCTCAAGAGTTTCAAGGCATGTGCAATGTGATGTTCTACGGTACGTGCGGAAATTCCCAACCTTTTGGCTATCTCCTTATTGGAAAGCTGGTCATATCGGCTCATGCGAAACACACGCTGGCATTGGCCAGGCAATTGGCTCACGGACTGTTCTAATAGCTGGTTCAATTCTTTAAACTCCAGCAGTTCTTCGGCCGTATTCGTTTTTTCAAACACTTCCACATGATCTAAGCTCATGAGTGGGGTTTTCGCTTTCCTGATTTGGTCTATTACCTTGTACTTAATGGCTTGGTTCAAATAAGCCGGTAGGTTTTCAATGGATAGTGTCAATCGTTTTTTCCAAAGATCTGTAAATACTTCCTGCACGGAATCTTGAGCGGTGTCTTGGTCTTTTAGCACTTTGATAGCTGCCTCTAGCAGGGTTTCCCAATACCGTTCAAACAATTGGGCAAAAGCCAATTCATTTTCTAAACGGACCAAGCGAACCAGTTCATCATCAGCAATATGTTGAAGTTTTTGTGACAACACGTATTTACAGCTTTACACTCCAAAGAAATTTAAATTATATGATCCATACGGTATGGTAAGGATTAATTAAGTATTAAGATTTATGATCCTTGGCAGAACGGCCGTGCTAATGCACAAACAACGCAATGGCTGTTTCACTGGATAACGGTTTACGAAAAATAGGCCCGATAAATTAGTGTTAGGTTAAGACTCAATGACGTACTGGGTACAAGATGATTATGCTTGAGGTAGTGGAAAATTCTCGATCAGTAAGCAATAGGCAAAGGGCAGTAGGCAAAAAATAGACGATTGCCGATTGCACAATGTCAACTGCTAACTTTAAGAACGGGATTGGAAAAAATAGCTAACTGTCCAATTTACGCTTCACTTGACACTATTCCTTACAAACTCACCCTATGCCTACCATTTGATAAGAAAACGATACTGGGCAGTTGCTTGCTTTGGTTGAAATGATCATAGGCTTGTTTCAGGTCGGCCCAAAGCCCGGCCTTATCTTTGGACGGCTCGTATTTCTGTACCAGCGACCGGTAATTTGTATCCCCCAGCTCCGTGGGGAAAACCGTAACCGGGATCTTATCTTGCCCACTGTTTTTCGCCTCTACGCAAAATACATAGAGCTCTTTGATCACGTTATCGGTGATGGGTAAACAACCGATGGTAACACAAGCGCCATGAATAAATATATCACCCCCTAAATTGTCTTTCACTCCTAATATTCTATCCGAAGTATTTGGGTAGTTCAGTCCTAGGGACAAGTAAAAAGAACTGTGGGGGTTAAAACGATCGATATGGTAGAAACCTTCGGGGATTTGGTAGTCTCCTCGCCGGCGTTTAGGGCCAAGCTGACCCGATAGTCTGCATATGTTGTAGTCTCTAATCTTTTTATACTGGTCGTCGGTTTCATTTTTGGCCCATAGTTCTATCTTTTTGTCCCGCTTAAAGGCCCTCAAATAAATGCGAAGGGCATTGGGCTTGATCGCGTTTCGATCCAATATATTATTCACCACCTGCTCTTTCTCCTTGTAGGCCTGCCTCACCCGGGGATATTTTCTTTGCTGATCTTTAAAAGAGTCACCAAGGGGAAAAACAAATAATACTACCAGTAAAATGCTATTTAGATACATGTGAGGGACTTGAATAAGCTGGATAAAACCAATGAAACATGAAACATTAAACCCTATACCTGGAAAACCAGCGTAAATGAAAGACGTAATATCTCGGTATATTTACGTTACTACTAAACTATGGTTTTGAATATCGCGAATGAAACAGGTAAACTGGTTTGAACGAAATTTCGATTTCTCCTACGAACAGAATATCTTCCCATCCTTGATCGAACGACTGGGAGGAACTTCGTTACGACTCAATGACAAGATCAGTAAGATCCCACAAGGATTTTTGACCGTTAAGCCTGACGACAAGTGGTCGATCCAAGAAAATATAGGGCATTTGGTCAACCTTGAACCCCTTTGGCAAGGCAGACTACAGGACATTCTAAATGGCGAAAAGTATTTAAGACCTACTGATCTCCAAAATACCCAGACTGACCGGGCCAATTATAATGAACGGGATATAAACACCCTGTTGGCCGAATTTCAAAGTGTACGGGATATCACCTTGGAGCAATTAAAAAGACTAAAGGAAGAGGAAGTCTATCAAAGCGCACTCCATCCTAGGTTAGAAACTCCCATGCGCACCATGGACCTGTTCCTTTTCGTGGCGGAGCATGATGATCATCACCTGGCAAGGATCACGGGCATCAATATACAGTTGGCCAAGCAATGACCCGTCTCGTTTCCTGGTGTACGACCAGCTGCCCATCCCAACCTAGTGTCGTGTCAACCCTCAAATGACGTTCAAGCTATTTTTTTCGGTCTTGTTCCCAAAGTCGGCAGTCGGCAGTAAACAGTCGGCAACCCCCTATTTTGCCTACTGACCTTTGCCTACTGCTTACTGATCGAGAACTTCCCAACTTGG
>JANQLQ010000121.1 GCA_028280565.1 Fulvivirga sp. | reverse complement strand
GTGTCGTTGAACGTGAACCTTTGTTTTAAGTGTACTGGGTTTTCGTTTCACGACTTCGCAGATTCCTTGTCACGCCTTGCCCAACGCACAAGCGGCAAGGAATGACGATGTTGGAAAGTAAGGAATGACGTTCTTAGGTATGGTTTTGGATGGATTTAGCAAAGGATGTGGATCACCCATCCTTTGCAACTCGCTGGCTCTAGGTATGAAACTACAAACCTTGTTATCAATTACTTAAACCTGGCTAAGTAGTCCTAGCCCCCTTAGCTTTCACGACATTTTCTTTCATACGCTTTCTCTTTTTAATATTTCTTTGGTAATTCGAAACCGTATTCCACCGTAAAACTTGCATTGATCATGAAGAACTGTCTCTTGCTACTCATGTTTTTTTTGACAACACAGCTTCTGCAGGCGCAGAATTATTTGAAAGGAACTCTTTTTTATCTTGATGGCACTCAAAAAAGCCTGCTCATTAACAAAAAAATCGATGGACCTAAGGTTAAGGTAAAAGAACAAAGTGGTGAAAGCTATACGGTTGAAAGCAGTTCAGTGAAAGCGTTGGTTTTGGCTACAAAAAAGGGCGATGGAGAGATTTGGTATGAATATTTGAAAACCGTTGATGTCAAGGGGAAAGAGGGTAAAAAAGCACAATGGCTCAATAAAGTGATCGATGGCGAGGTGTCGCTTTACATGGAATCCTGGGTGGCTATTGGTAATCCTGCGGGTAGCGGGGAGTCTTACTACGTAAAAAGACGCGAAGAAGAAGTGGCTACGAAGGTAAGTGCACTGAAATACATCTCTCAAATGACCGAGTACTTTAAAGACCAACCCGCTATAGTAGAAAAAGTCCAAACACGCGACTATGGTCCTCGTGACCTGGTCTTGTTGTATAATGATGTGGTGGAGTAAAATAGAATAAATCAGTCTGAACATTAAAACCCTGGTCTATTGAACATATCAAGAGGGGAGGAGGTGGTGGTCTCCAAGGGTGAACTGGTTTGCCAAGTTCATGCCAAGGTAACGCACTGCTTTGTACTGGTAGAGGGTGAATTAGAATACTTTCTTACCGATGAATTAACGGAAGAAAGAACCACGCTCTTTACTACATCAGAACGCGGTGTTTTAATTGGATGGGAAGTATTGCACGCTCCCGGGCGGTTTATCGCTAGCGTATCCATAAAATCAGGTAGTGCGCGGTTACTGCAAATAGGTGCGCAGGATTTCTTCCAGGCGCTGACCACTTCCATACTGAAGCGTTTGTGCCTGCAAATACATTCATTCCTAGGGGCATCTTTCCTGAAACAATCCAGGCTCTTAAGCAAACGAGTCAAGCAGGGTGCTGTCAACCTTGAAAACTATTTTATCGCCCATGATTCCGATTTGTCGGAAAGAGCACAATTGCTCAAACGCTCACCGTTTTTTGGTGAATTCTTGGAAACCGAGATCAAAGATTTAGCGTATTTGCTGGAGCGAAGGGAGTACGAAGCCCATGAATTGGTGTACGATCAAAATGAGGATACGGGCGGAATATTCATTCTCATCCAGGGCGAAGTGTCCATTCGCAGGCTGGAAGGAGATGCGTACCTCGACCTTCGATCTATCTCTACCCCTGGCTATATATTTGGCTGGTCTTCGTCATTTGACACCACTAGTATCTCTAGGGCCTATACGGAGCGAAAAACATCGGTTTATTTCATAGCCAAAAATGATCTAGGCACACTTACGAGTGATACCTCGTTCGGAGTTTCTTTCTTCAAAATGATCATTTGGCTTATGAGCAACCAGCTTCAGCTAGCACATAGTCGATACCTGCAACTTCGCGAAGACTATAATTTAGTGTCTGTTAACCATTTGATTGATATCAACCGGCCAAGGATCCCGTTACCTTCCCCATTACACCAGGTCCCCCACTTACTTAAAGATCATACCACGCAGGCCTTGGCATTCAGCACTTTACATCACCTACACCACCACGGCACAAGGCAAGAGCGACACCTAGCCTCCATTTGCCTTGACCTGCTCAAGAGCGAAGAACGAGAAATAGTGTTTCTTTCTTCCTTGGCCAACGTGTACAGCGAGGTGGTACAAGGTATGGACGAAAAGAAAGAAAAGAATAGGAAGGTATGCGCTGAAAAAACGAAGCAAGCATTTGGGCAGGTCTTATTCCACATAGAAGCAAAAGAACGCTTACCCGCTGAGCCCGGCCATATCTTCATTTACAACCACTTGGTGAATCATCCCTATTACACGCTTAGCAACCGGTTCCAGCTTACGTTAGACTCACACTTTTTAAGTAGTTTGATCTTAAATGATCATTACAACGATCCCGGTATTCGCGTGGTGAGATATGGAAAAGGTTTCGAGTATGGTCACCAGGATTACTACGATAACCTAGGGTATATCAATGTGTATAGCGATGATTCTGACTTGAAAGATGCGGAATCGAGAAACCGGGCCAAGGAAAAATTTTACAAGGAAGCGAACGAGTACCTCGGTGCCGGGACCAATATTATCGTAAGCCCTGAAGGAACATCTTTTGCCAGCGAGGAGTCTCCCGGGCCTTTCAAAATGGGCCCTTTTAACTTGGCGATGAACGCTGATAAAGAACCTTATATCGTCCCCATCGTATTTTGCAATTTTGATAAGAGGATCACCGAAAACCTCTTCTATTGCAAGGTGTTAGAGCCTTTTAAGATCTCGGATAAAAAAGGAGAGGATCAATCCTTAAAAGCCTTCGTCAAAGCGTACCAGCAGGAGTTTGCCAACAAGGTGGCTCAAGCGCGAATGGACGCCGAAAACTTACTCCAAAAGTACAATCAAAGATGATCCAGCAAATGGAAGCCAAAAGGGCTCTTTGGGGCGAACACATCCATCAATTACGAGAAAAATCCAAGGGATACGCAGGCACACGGGATTTAGTGGCCTTCTACGGCAGCTCTTCTATTCGCATGTGGGAAAACATGGCAAATGACCTACACCCCTTACGTATCGTCAATCTTGGCTTTGGCGGATCTTCTTACTTTTGGTGCGATCACTTCTTTGAAGAGATCTTTGAATTTACAAAGCCCTCTAAATTGGTGCTTTATGCAGGAGACAACGATCTCGGTTCCGGGGTGCCTGAGGCGGATATATTAAACAGTGTGGATCGCCTTATGAGGAAGATAGATAAGAAGTTTGGATCCATACCGCTAGCCATTATCAGCGTAAAACCTAGTCCTTCCAGGAGTTATCTAAAGGAAAAAATCGAAAGCTTAAATAGGAGCTTATCCGCACGTATAGCCCACCGACAAAGGGGTTCGTTCATAAATATCTATACCGAGATGCTTCATCCCAACGGCGCGTTACGTCCCGAGTTATACCTTGAAGACCAGTTGCATATCAATCATAAGGGATACGAGATTTGGAGGAACGTGATCCGGCGGCATATTGTTGATTTTATGGCATGAATTCAAGCGGTCAAGACCACTATGGAATATTTTACCTCTTTAAATTTGCACCTGTCATGTAAATAAGTATACCTTTGCCATCCAAATCCTTATCCAAGAAAGGAGGCCAAGTATGTTGGTGAAGAAAAACCATATCGAAAAAATGACCGGGCATAGGTAATTATTTTGTCTCATCCAAGATGTACCCGGTCCTGGTGTTTTACGTCAGGGCTTTTTTTGTGCTCATTTTCCCGGTCAACAATCCGAGTATAATTTATTCATAGAACTGCAGGGGCTAAGCATGCCCGAGCAATTCTCTACAACATATTAAATGCTTTATGGGCAAGGTTAAGTTAAAAGGTAAAGACCTTAGATTAATCAACTATTCCACTCACAAGGCGATAAGCCTTGCAATAGATATTATTTCTAAACATCACAAACATGCCTCAAAAGAGGAACAATTAAACTTATTAAGAGATGTAAAAGAGAATTTTGAGAAGTATTTAGGCGATGAAGTTTTTGGGGTATTAGCACAAGAATTTCAGCCTGCGCAGCAACTGAAGAAAAAAGAAGAAATACGATTGCTTAGAGACAGCGGAGATTTTCATGTCTTCGGTAGAAGCCATATTTCCAGTAATGCTTACCAGCAAATGGAATTAGCCATGCGGCTTCCAATAGCAAAAAAGGGAGCTATGATGCCTGATGCTCACCAAGGATACGGGTTGCCAATTGGCGGAGTATTAGCTACCGAGGATGCTGTTATTCCTTATGGTGTAGGACTGGATATAGGCTGTAGAATGAGCTTGAGTATTTATGAGTTGGATGCCAGGTACCTTCAAAAGAATACTTACCAGTTTAAAATGGCTTTAAAAGAGCGGACCAATTTCGGTGCCGGGGGTGAATTGGACATCAGGCAAGAACATGAGGTCTTGGACAGGGCTGAATTTAACTCCACAGCACTGCTAAAGCAACTCCATGGAAAAGCGGTGAAACAGTTAGGCACCTCGGGTTCAGGAAATCACTTTGTGGAATTTGGGTTGGTAAGGTTAAACAACGATAATGACTTTGATCTCCAAGCAGGTGATTATGTCAGCTTACTTTCTCACTCTGGTTCAAGAGGTTTAGGGGCTGCTATTGCTAAACACTACATGGAAATAGCAATGGAACAATGCCTTTTACCAAGAAGTGCTCATCACCTGGCCTGGCTGGACCTATCCTCGGAAGCGGGCCAAGAATACTGGCTTTCAATGAACTTAGCCGGGGATTATGCGAAAGCTTGTCATGACCAAATTCATTACAATTTGAGTAAATACCTGGGAATTAAACCCATTGGCCGAGTTGAAAATCACCACAATTTCGCTTGGAAAGAAGTGCAAAATGATGGTACGCAATTAATTGTGCATAGAAAAGGAGCAACACCGGCAAATGAAGGTGAGATGGGCGTGATCCCTGGTTCAATGACTGCTCCAGGCTATATTGTGAAGGGCAAGGGAAACGACAGATCTTTAAGAAGCGCTTCTCATGGGGCCGGAAGAAAGATGTCCAGGAAAGCAGCAAGAGAATCCATTACAGGCAGTGAAATGAAGAAAATGCTCAATAAAAATGGAGTGACTTTGATTGGCGGTGGTACAGACGAAGCTCCAATTGCTTATAAGGATATAGAACACGTCATGAAATGCCAAGATGAATTGGTCGAGGTAGTCGGGACCTTTATTCCAAAAATTGTGAGAATGGATAAGAATTAGTGATGGCAGACTTAAAGAACATAATATATATACAAATATCCGCAGGTAGAGGACCTGCTGAATGTGCCTGGGTAGTTTCGCAAGTGCTAAAATTACTGTTGCTGAGATTAAAGAAAGAAGGGCTTCCCGGTGAAGTAATCAATAGAAATAAAGGATATGAACCCGGTACACTTAATTCATGTGTCGTGAAGGTCACCGGTAAAAGAGCATATGAGGTCATCCATCCTTGGGAAGGTACAGTTCAATGGATTGGTAAAAGCCCGTATCGGAAATTCCATAAGCGAAAAAATTGGTTTGTTGGCATTTCTGTCTATGATGAGACCACCCATATTTCTTTTAATGAACGGGACTTAGTGTTCTCTACTTTCAAAGCCACTGGTCCGGGAGGACAGCACAGGAATAAGGTAGAAACAGCCGTAAGAGTTGTCCATAAACCTACAAATGTTTCTGTAACTGCCAGCGATTCAAAGTCGCAAATCCAAAATAGGAAATCGGCGATTGAGAAAGTCAAACTGGCTCTTCAAAAGTATGAACTAGGCCAACTCCAGCAGAGACTTGATGAGCAATGGAAGGAGCATTTGACATTACAAAGAGGAAACCCTGTAAAGGTGTTTGAAGGGAGGGACTTTAAAGAGAAAAAGAGATGAGGGCTGCTCATAAAATTAAGCAGAAAGAGCACCGGGCCAGGCAAATCCAGCAAGAACTTACCATCTTGTGTAGAGCACGCTGCAATTTGGGAGACGTACCTCTTCAAAAACCCATCCGAAATGGTTGGTATAAGCATTTAGTCATGAGGACAGATGTTTCCAGAAGAAAGGATGCTCACATATTTCAAGAGATGTTAGATGTATGTGCCCGGTGGGTTTGGGGGAGTGATAAGAAAATGGCCGATAAAAGATGGCTTCATAACATCAAACATAATAGGGATTGGCAATGGGCTGGATTAGCTTGGATCACTAAAGATAAATACAAATTACTTTCACCTAAGGCGAAAACATATTTTGTTGAATATGAATGGAAATGGACACCCTGGCAGGGAAGTATTAAAAGATATTATTGCCATGTTCCAAAATACTATTTTGTGACAGCCTACGAAAAAGCATACATTACCCATATGAGAGTAGTTGATAGCGAATTAGAACGAAAAATAGCTGAACTAGAGAACCAGCTTCTCAGCAATGAGCTTTACTCATATTCGTGGAATGCCACTCATTACTGGATGAACAAATGGTGGAGAAAGAGAGATGCCAGGAAAATAAGACATCGTACTAAAACGGCACTTAAAGCTTACGACGAGGAAAAATATGACCAGCTTGTTGGCAAGGCTTTGATGTAAGATGTTTTGCCCCTGATGAGTCCTGTTTAGAACATATCTTGCGATACGTAGCTCCCTGGGATAATGCTATTCAGTTAAGCGTACCCATCGCACCCCTTACTCCTAGAGGGACAATCCACGGTGTGGTTAGTTTCCCTTTAGGGGTGAGCGTTAGCCATAATTAACGGCATTATTTCCAAGGATAAAGACCAGCTACAGGGTTGAACAGATAGTTATAAACCGCGATGAGCCAGCAGCTATTAAAAACAAAAACAGGTTACATAATATTAAAAGCGTTGGACTCGATCTAGTGGGTAATGAGCTTTTGTTAGCCTAAGATCATTAATGAGTTAGTAAAGCAACTTTAACTTTAAATTTTCTTCCACTACTATTTTACCTGAATTTGTGATCTCGTTGTTTGAATGGGTATTGTTTTTAGCTCCCCAGAGAAGTGCCACCAGTTTCACTGGGTTATTGGTAAAAACGTTTTTTGAAATATCCACATTTACAATACCGTAGGTATTCAGTAAAATTCCATGGTCTTCCTTAGCTCCGCAGTTTGTGAAAGTGCTGTTGGTGACGGACAGCGTGCCTCCCACCGTAGATTCATCGTATCCGCCCCGGTAATAATCAATAACATTCTCTTTAATGTTGTCAAATTGGCAACCCTTTATGGTGAGGTTTTCGGCATTATAATCTCCTTTGTCATTTGTTTCTTCTGACAACTCAATACCGTTTTGACAGTTTTTGAAAAGTGTGTTGGTGAAGGATATGTTTTCGGAAAAGGACTGTTTGTAAGCTTTCAGGATGTAGTCGAAATTTTCGATCTCACTTTCCAACACCTCCAGGTTATATAAGCTGGACATATTTTCCTTGAGGCTCGCAAATGCATATTGAGAGGCTTCTCCCTTTAGAATGATGTGATTTAAAGCCAATTGACCTTTTGGGTTCATCTCGAAAGCGGGTGTTTGGGCGGCGCCGCGATAAAGGAGGGTTGCTTTGTTGTTTTTGTCTTTTGATTGAATACTTATCTTCTTATCAATGACCAGCGGAGAGGTGATTTCGTAGGTGCCGGCAGCTAATTCTATCACATCTCCGTTCCTCGCTTCGGAAACTTTCGCCATTAGGTCTCCGGGTGCTGTACTCGCTGTCAACGTTTTGCCTTCCGCTCCCGTTTTTTCATTTGAATACCAGCTGGCACCATACTTCGTTTTATCCAGCAGCTCTAAAGGGTCAGTCATAGGTTTGACCATAGCTCCGACTGAATTCTCATCCGTTCTTGAGTTTCCAAATAAGTCTTTGGAAATGGTCTCAAACTCAAATCCGGCAAATAACGCCATGCCAGGTAACCCTCCGGCGGGCACAAAAACATCTTCACTTAAAGGGGACAACTCGAACGAATGGGTTTTCAAACCGTCAATTGGCGTAAATGCTACTTCTTGATTGTTGATAATATTGTTTTTAAAGTTTATCCCATCGATTTTATCATGAGCCACGATGGGATGTTCATCTCCCGGATCATTGTAGATGAGATTGTTGGCAACTGTTGTCCTGATCGGTATAGCAGACCGGATCTCGGAAGCCGGCAATACATCTTTTTGACTTACGTTGGACCCCACTCCAAACTGCCATGGTGAAGTACAGTTGATCCAAGAGTTATGGGCTACTACCACATCTGTCACTTGGATATACCTATTCAAAGGTGATTTAGGGATCCCATTCATGACAGCAAGCGGGCTTCTGAAGTTTTCACCGATCAACTTATAGAAATAGTTATTGGTGATCCAGTGACCTGTGCCGATAACCCTGATCCCCCCGATATTCTCGTTTTTCCCGTCACCGATAAAGTAGTTACCATCAACGATACAATAATTACCATGCCGGGTGACCAAAGAACCTTCTGATCTGTAAAAAACGTTATTCCTGAATTCATTGAAATTGGTTTTACTGGAGATGACCTCTACTTCCCCGTTACACAGCTCAAAAAGGTTATTGGCCACCAGCGTATGGCTGGGCGACATAGAGGTGAAGCTATTGCCAAGCTGGATAGTTTCAGCGCTGGGTCCACCTTTTGGCGGCCTGGGGCCAAAATGATTATTGGTGATCCGGTGATAGTTTTTGATGCTTTCATTCCCTTCTATATCTACACGTACAGTGGGGCCGCGATTAGACTTACCGGCTATATAGCAATGGTCAAGTTGGTTGTGCCTTCCCCTGAACTGTACCCAAAGATCTGTCCTATCTCGCTGAAGCTGGTTAAAATCTTCGATCACACAATGGGTTACACGACAATGATTGGCTATTGTGTTTTCATCAATCCGAAATTCTATGATGGCTTGGGAAGGGGTATAGCCACCCTTAAAGTGTAAGCCTTCTACCACCAGGTATTCACCCCCAAACTTAAGGTCGGATTTCCCCCCAATGATAACTTTCCCGGGAGTTTCTGCCCGTAATGTAATAGGGTTGTTTGCTGTCCCTTTCCCGATGAATCGTACCCGGACATCTTTCCAGGTCCCATCGGCCATGACGATCTCGTCTCCGGGTTGTGCATTTTTTATCGCAGCGTCCAGTTCATCGAAATTATTGACGACAGTGCCTGTTCTATTTACAGTCTCTTGACACGCTAAAGCTAAAAAAGACAAAACCAGGAAAATATAATTGTACTTCACGAATTAGTTGTTTGTTGAATTTGAAACCTAAGTTTAGATATAGTTACAGTGATGCTCATAAGAAAACCGTTAAGCATCTTTCCATAGTTTTTGAACCGTTGCCAAGTCTTTTTTCATTGCATCAAAAACCACTTTCTTATCCACAGAAAGTTTTTCCCGGCCATGTTCAGCTCCTCCCAAGGGATATTCGAGGTGTAGCGAAACGGGAGGGTTCAGCTGATATTTCTTGAGCAACTTGAAATACCTGGTAAAGTCAACCATTCCTTCACCTATGGGGACATTGACGGTTTTCCATCGACCGTTAACTTTACCCCATTTAAAGTCTTTCAATACAATTACTTTTACCTGGGGATAAAGGAGTTGCAAGCCATTTTCCCAAGAATGCCCACCCTCGGCTACAGCATGGCGAATATCATATTGAACCCCAAAGAAAGCAGGGTCTGCTGTTTCCAGTATCTTTTTAACTTCCCAAAAAGACGAACCTATACTTTTACCCGCATGGTTTTGATAACAGCCAATGATACCATGCTTCCTGTTGAGTTCGCTAAGTTTTTTGATTTGCTCCCGTACCGTTTCTAATGACCCGGTCATGGACTTCCCCTCGATGTATTTGAACCAATTCGTACGGTAGTATTTTACGCCTGCCTGGGCAGCAGACGTTATGATCGCCACATCCAGCGGGTTATTGACACTTTCTATACTGGTCGTGATCATCTCACAGCGAGAGTTGCCCTTTTTGATGTCTTCTATAGCTATGGGCAGAACGTTTTCAACAGATCCCGGTGACACATGGCCTTTAGGGCGAACGGTAAGATCAACGCCTTGAAATCCTATTTCAGCTGCCATTTCTCCCGTTGCCTTACAATCCAGGAACTGCAAGTGCTTAGAAAAAATACTCACATTCAATGTATCGCTGGATTGATCGGCGGCCAAAGCGCCAAGTGAAACATCAAGAAAGGGGATAAGACCCGCAGTTGTCATTACTTTTTTAATGAAGTCTCTTTTGGCTGGGTCCATAGGTGTTTGGTTAAAATTGGTCAACCAATTATTGGGATGCCAATATAGCCACGGCGAGGAACAATTACTAACAATTGCGCATGAGAATCTCCAGGTTGCTCGCAAAAAAGGTCTTTAATGGTATTGAATAGTGCCTGTGACGTTTCATTTGTTTAGGGAGAACTAGTGGAAGATCATCGCTGGAAACCTCTAAGATCTTCTTTTGTCTTTAAGATACGCAAAGTCATTAGGATCCCATGATGTGTAAATTAAAACCGGTAAAAGCTATGATCTTGGTCATACTACCTGTCATTATTTGCAAAATAGATGGGCTAGCCCAACCGGGTAATTCACTATCGCCGTATAGAAAGTTTCCTATTGTTACCGGGGTACAATTTCAAAATTTTGCAATGCCGTTCAGAGATATGGGGAGCAATTTTACGCATCCCGGCATATACCTGGGATCAGAAATTTATTACAACCAAAAAGAATCACTTTTCCAACAAGCTGTACTGGGCGGGTATTTAAACCGTGAAATAGGGAATGGAATATTTCTAAATACTCAAATTGGTTATCGTCCAGCGATCCTTCAAAATTTTTACGGAGAAGTTAAGGCGGGAATTGGGGTCTTAAGGGTATTTCACCCTTCCCAAGCTTATAAGTATGAAAATGGAGAATGGCAAGAGACTATTGGAGGTAAAACACAATTAACCGTTCCGATCGATTTTGGGTTGGGCTATTCACTGGCAGCCGGGTTGGGAGAGCTCTCTCCATTTATTTCTTACCAAATAATCCCTTCCTTCTTTTATAACACCACATTACCAATCAATTTATATACTAATTTCTTCATTGGCCTCAGGGTAAAACGATATAAATGATGAAAACTAAAAAAAACGTTTATGGCCAAATTGTACTTTTAGTAACACTATTAGGGGCCTGCTCCAAACTGGACATGGAATTGCCGATCGAAGCTTGTACTAGCCCTGGCCAAATTAATCTTAATCATCCAAAAGCCAATAGCTTACGGCAGAAACTGGATCAAATAGTCGATTTGGGTATACCGGGAGTAGTTATGGCTGTACGTGATATTGAGGGCACCTGGGCATCAGCTTCAGGTTTATCAAAACTTGAAACAAAAACTCCCATGGAGATTTGCCATCTCCAGTTTGGACAAAGTGTAGCAAAAATGTATATGGCAACAGCCATCTTGATGCTTTATGAAGATGGGCTAATCGATCTTGACGAAAAAATTACAACCTATTTGCCAGGATCGATTACCAGGGGCATTGAAAATACAGACCAGGCAACGGTGCGCATGCTTTTAAACCATACCTCTGGTATTGCTGAGTATAATGACAAACCAAATTATGTGACCTATCTTTTACAACATCCTTTGCATACATTTAATGTTAATGATTATCTCGATTATACTAGGGGAGCTTCTGCAAAGTTTTCACCGGGTGAAAAATACAGTTATACCAATACGAACTATATCCTGTTGGCCTTGATTGCCGATAAAATAACGGGTGATCATAAAAGATTTATCCGGCACGAAATACTAACGGCTTTTGAACTCAACGATACCTATTACCATGACCAGGGGTTTATGGAGGAACCAACCCTGGTGAATACATACTGGGACAGGTACAGTAATGGGAAAATAGAAAATTGCTCAGCTATGCATCGTACAAATGTAGGTTCATTAATTGGTGATGACGGTATAATAGCCACGCCCGTTGATTTTATTTCTTTCCTGGAATTGCTTCTAACACATCAAATTCTTGAAGAATCCACCATGGAGGATATGCTACATTTTGTCGAGGAAGAACCGAATCGTCCTGGTGGTTATGGTTTAGGAATAAGCCAAGAGTTTTATAAAGACCACGAAAGAAATGGACATACAGGCGGAGGTATTGGTGCAGCTTGTGAACTTGGTTATTTTAAGAACAGTGATACCTATTTTTTTATTGGGATGAATTTGGGGTCGTCAATAACACCCGCACCAAGTATTGTAGATCCATTTGAAAGAATACTAGATGAAATCTATGATATTATACTTGAATGAACGCTGCATGAATGCCTTTTGTACGTTTGGTATCTTTACTTTTATCGAATGAGGTCAAGAAGATTTACCTGGGCTTGGGATGAGAATGCTCAAATAAACGAAAACAATATATTTTGTCCGTCATCGCGAATGAACACATTTTCGTGAAAATGCTTGGAGTTGGTATAACAAAACGGGAAAAATAATCGTCACAGTGAGGCTGGCGTGGCTAGGGGGCGGGTTACGAAGCTGCCCCCCTCTCGTGTGTGATCGAATGGACCCTGTTCTCGTTCCGCGAGTGGGGGATCGCTTCACGCCTTACCAAAGCCAACACACTGGGTTCGCGATGACGAAAAAACAAAAGTATGTCATAGGTAGGCTGGCGACGCCCGTGCAGGGGCTACGAAGCCATCCCCTCCACGAGATATACCACATGGACTTTGCTACCGCTTTTCGAGTAGGGGATGGCTTCACCGCTGGCCCTACAAACCAGTCCTGGGTTCGCGCCATAGGCGTCCCTTTGGGGCAATGACGATAAGAACAGGGTTGTCATAGGTAACTTAGGTTATTTAGATTGATGCTGGTTGATCACCACTGACCTGGGAGCTCATCAAAATTAAAGGAAGATAAGTGGCACATATCATTTATCCTGTAAATGAAAGTTGGGGGTTGAAGAATATGTGGTGTACGGTTTTAAGGCCTTCCGGTTAATAACCTGTTCAAATCGTCTTTTTTATCCCGGGTAAGTTTAGCGGTGAGGCCACCTTTTAGGTGAATGATGAAATTCCTGGGTTCATATTGTTCGACAGACACTACTTCATCTATTTTAACGATGAATGAGCGGTGCGTCCTGGAGAAAATGGACGGATCCAGCACCTGCTCGAGATAGTCCATACTGAGCCGTAGTAAATACTTTTTACCCGTGGTATGGATCTCCACATATTGATCAGCCGATGAGATCATAGTCACCTCGTCTGTCGAGATGTAGGCCGTTTTTAACCCGGATCGATAGGTAAAGCGCTGCAAGTACCCTTTCCGCTCGGAAAGAGTGGCAGCTACATGGGACACCAAGTCTTTATATTCGTTTTTTTCGGAAGATGGAAGTTTGGATCTAATTCTTTGGATCGTTTGGTCAAAACGGCCCTTCGAAATAGGTTTGAGCAGATAATCCAATGCATTCAGCTCAAAAGCTTTTACCGCGAATTGGTCGTAGGCCGTTACAAAAACAAAAATAGGCAACGCTTCCGTTCTTTCCACCACCTCGATGCCATTCATCCCCGGCATTTGTATGTCCAAAAGCACAATTTCCGGCTGACTTTTTTCTATGATTGCCAGTGCCTCGGGGCCATTACTGGCTTCACCCACTAACTGGAGGTCCGGATGTCGCTTAAGGTGAACTTTTAGGAGTTCCCTGGCATCTTCTTCGTCATCTACAATTAATACTGTATGTGTCATGCTGGGAGGTGTATCTCGGTAACAACGCCGTTACCAATGGTTTTCATGGCAAATGAAGCTCTTTCCTCGTAAAAAGCCCGGAGTCGTTTTTTAATATTAGAAATCCCAATTCCCTCGTTTTTTCCTTTCACCACGGGAGGACCTTCGTTAAAGATATGGATCACGACCTCATCTTCTTGCTTCTTAATTGCCACGGTAATTTTTTTGGCCTCCTGTTGTTGTGAGATGCCATGCTTGATACTATTCTCCACGATGGGTTGTAATAGGAAATTTGGCACCAACTTATCCATAAGCTCCCCTGGAACATCATAGGCTATTTCCAGGTCCTTAAATCGATGTGTTTCAATGCTCAAATAGGTTTTTAGGTGATGTAATTCTTTAGAGAGGGGTACTAATTCCTTGTCCACCTCGGCCAGTGATATTCGCAATAATTCGCCCAGGTCTGTGGTCATGTTGATGGCCGTATCCAATCTTTCGCGATGAATAGAACTAACGATACTATTTAAGGCATTAAAAAGAAAATGGGGTTGTAGCTGCATTTTAAGCATCATCAGCTGGCTTTCCAATAGATCTTTTTCCAGGCGAACACTTCGGAGTTCTTTTTCTTTCACCTCGATGTAGAATTCCCGGGCATGCATTACCCCCAAAATAGCCATGTATATAAAAAGGTGCCAGTGAAAGAGGTTTAAGAACAACGCAATGTAAATGGCCTGGAACATTGGATAGGTAAGTGAACCCAATGCTACCGTATTCCAAATAATGGAATAAAAAGCGAGGTAAATCGCCACAATGGATACGGATGCAAAAAGATGAAAGAAGATGTTCTTTAACAGGATACCCTTATCAATTCTAAACCGGTTGACCAGCCAAAAGATAAGGGGTGTGATCAATCCCCAAGTCCACCAAACCAGTAATTGTATTCGAAAATGCCCTATCCAACTGGCTCCTTCCGATCCGGACTGGAATTCTTTTAAAAAAAGTTGAGTGGCCGTAAATACCGCTACCAAAGACCAGGTCAAGAAATTATAAATAAGAGGCTGACGTTTGAAAAAATTCACCTTGTCAAGTTAATTCAATTATTCCTAAAACGATACTTTACATGTTTCCTCATCCTGGAATGATGCGCAAACTCATCATGGGTAGAGTAGGCAAGGATCAGCCAAAAATCCTGTTCTAACTCATGCTGGTAATCATATCGATCATGGCTACGCAAGGCAAGGGAAAAACGAACTGTTGTTTCACTATTCGTCTCCTGTCCCTCTTTGAGGCTGATGGAATGCTTACCTCCCAATGTGGTGTCCTCTTTAGGATTACCCGCACCTACCACGTACATATCAATCGCGGAAGTTTTGCCATTGACCACATGGAAAAGTAAAAGATCACTTTTTACAATGCTATTTTGATCGTTGAATCCAATTCCTATCCAACCGCGCGTTGGAGCGGAGAGTGTGATATCCACGGAATCTCCTCGCAATGCATAGGAAAGTTCCATTCCGTCCATGTTTAAAGATCCCCCTTGTGCCATCAGCGCAAAGGGGAAAAATAAAAAAGCCAGTACTTTTAGGAGTTTCATCATCATAGCTTTTGGATATCCACCAAGATCCCGACGATAAGCCATTGCCCTCCCGATTCTACCATGGACAGTTGGTACATGAAATCATATTCATGACTTACCGCATTCACCACAACACTGGCTGTTTTACCACGAACGATATGGGATGATTTAAAAGCCACCTCCCTAGGTGTACCTCCAATCTTCTTATCCGCCACCATTTGAATAAAATCAGCCGCCTTGAAAGGAATTAGATCTTCACCCAACTGGACATACTGTACCAATTGTGGGTGTAGCATTTTTTCTAATGCCTCTGCATTGTTATCATCCACAACTTTCACAAACTCCTTAGCTGTTTTCCTGGGTTCACCTTCATTGAGTATATCTCCTTTTGCCGATAAGGCAAAAGCAACGAAGGCGGTAATGATCCCGGTAATGACTGCCATTACAAACAAATTCTTTTTCATGATTATGTCGATTTGGTTTACAGGTTAAGACGGGATAGTGCTTATGACATTCATTAGGATGTAACGAGTGACACCATTCTTGTTGCGAAACGGGCAACTTGTGGAGTAAAAAGCCGCTGGCTGTGTTGGCTTTGGCCAGGGATAATACTGTATTCACCAGTGGTTTTACTCAATTTGAAGAATGGAGAGATTTGCCCGTTATCCAACGGCCATAACAGGAATATAAACATAAAAAAAGCCCATACTGGCTTCAATATGAGCTTTTTATTCCTGCTTGGCCATGAATTTCCGGGCTGACCCAGCACAAAAATTCGTTAACCCGGTAAATAAAGCATGTCAATGATCTGCCACTTTGCTAATTCTCTACTATAAACCGGAAAGATTTTGTGTCACCTGCTTCATTACTGAGAACGGCCTGGTAAACCCCGGGCTTGAGATCAGTCGTTGGAATGATCAGCTCGTTCATACCTGCTTTTACTTCAAATATCTGCCTTTGGTAAGATGACGAGGGGTAAAGGGAGTTTGTGATCATGAACTCAACCTTACCTGGTCTTGCAGCTTCCAGGTACAGGGTAGTAGACAATGCAGCAGGGTTTGGAGATAGCTTCGCTTGAGCTAAGGCATGTGGCTCATAGCAAGGGGCATTGGTTTGATAACGGCTGCCTCTTGGCTCGTAAGTACTTACTCTAACCCCGGCTTCTTGCGGATCGGACTCATCTCCACAGCCGGTTACTTGGGTGACGGTATAGGTATAATAATGACACGCTTCGAAGTTTGTATCTACAAATACATACCTGGTAGCAGCCGGTTCGGTACTTTCGTAGGTAAGATCCTTTTTATTGACCCGGTATGCTATTGATTCCCCAGCGTCTGAGACCCGGTAAATGGTGTATGCAACGATGTCATTATCGTTATGGCCCGTTCCGTTGAACTTCAATTCAATCCCTGTGCCAGGTTGTAATGTGCCAGTTAATTGACTAGGTGTAACGGCAGGCGGGGGAGTGCCGGGTGTGCTTGGGGTTAATGCGAAGACAAAATCAAGTTCTGCCCCGGAAGCGCATGCAGAATCATAGGATTCGATACGATAGGAATAGTATTCACCATATGCTATTCCTCTTCTATCAGTAAAAGATGTAGCCAGCCCAACGTCGGTGATGCTATGACCTACCCGAAGGACCCGGTAGCCGGCAGCACCCTTTGTACCGCTCCATGAGATACTTAAGGTTAGTTTATTGGTTTCGCTACATTTTTCCTCAATTACTTTTATTACCGCGTCTGTTACGGGTGCAGCATCCGATACTTCCTTAGATTCGGAAGTTTTTTCTGAAATGAACTGGTTATGTACCAGGGGGAGGACCATTTTTACCGTATACGTCTTCCTGTCCTCTTGTGCAGAGAGATTAACGTTTTGTAAGTTGCTGTCATGAATAGTTCGGACCAGCCGGCCTTCTTCGAAAACCTGGTAAAAAGCATTATCGTAGTTGTAGGCACTGGAAGGGTTCGTGTGCTCCCATTCCAAGTGGACCTGGTTACAATGATATGCTGCTGATAAATTATGTATGCCCTTTATACCAGGCAAAAATGTATTAGAATTGAGGTCTAAGCTTTTAAAATTTCTGAGCGTATAGGTTCCTTCTTGCGTTCTGCCGCGTGCTTTGATCCACGTGGCGTGGCCACCTACACCAAAATCGAGTGTTTTTCCCAACAAGTTTTGAGGAACACGCCAGGTAAAAGAAACGATCGTATTACGCTTAACAGGTTCAGAGACCGGGTAAATAGGAGTGGGATCAGTAGTGGTTCGATAGCTGCTAAATTCTGAAAATTCATAGGAATCCTTTGGCACCATATTGATATTGAAATCACGCCATGCCTTTGCAGTATACTGACCGCTTTGATATTCACCTTCTTTACCTAGCTCTAGGTACAATATGGGGGTTTCGTCGCCCGTGTCATTATCGATAACAACAAGCTGCGTACGATGGGCCGCTAAGGTGTGATGTCCCGCAGTTACAATGTAATGTGAAGTTCTACTTGTACTTGTTTTGATCATTTCCCCATAGACATTCATTTTAAAATAAATGACTCCTTCATCCAGGTTATATTCCGCACTTTTAACGCTAATAGCACCTTCGTTCAGCAGACGTTGAACTTGCCCGAAAAGCATATGGCCGGGGAGGGTGATATAGAATAATAATAGAATTATGGTTCGTGTTTTGTATCTTGTTTTATCTATGTGTTGCATGGGGTAAGAGATTAAATAAATATTTATGTTTAATGGCAATAAAACTCATTAATTACCTGGAAATCTATTTTTGATCATAGACAAAATAGTGGACAAAGTAGTGGACAGATCAATGGACATGTCGATAAGTAGCTGATTACTAGTTCTTATGTTAAGTGTTATTAGACGGTTAGCTACTTTTTCCTGTCTCGTTCTTAAAGTCAGCAGTTGGCAAAGAGCAATCGGCAACCCTATATTTTTTTGCTTACTGCTCTTTGCCGATTGCCTACTGATCAATACCTGAACCATAGTTTACCCATAGGCCATTTGAGGCTTAACTTAACACTAGGACTATTTTTTTCAGATTTAAGTAATTGATAACGAGGTTTTAAATTTCAAACCTAGAGCCAGCGAGTTGTAAAGAATGGGTGATCCACACCCTGTTCTAAATCCATCCAACACCCATACTTAAGAACGTCATTCCTTAACTTTCTACCATCGTCATTCCTTGCAGCTTGTGCGTGGGGCTTGGCGTGACAAGGAATCTGCGAAGTCGTGAAACGAAAACCCAGTACACTTAAAACAAAGGTTCACGTTCAACGACACACCAGATTCCTGCTCTCGCGCAT
>JANQLQ010000004.1 GCA_028280565.1 Fulvivirga sp. | reverse complement strand
GAGCATAGCCATAGCTACGTAAGTCTTTTTGCAACGCAGAGATCCCGCAAAAGATACCCCGGATTGGCCGTTATTTGAGGCTTGACATGACACTAGGCTATCTTTTTAAAAACCAATAAATTGGGGAAAAGGAGAGGACATGCCTGTAGAAATACCTAAAACTAGCTATTGACTAAGACAGTAAAAGTGACGATCTTAAGCTAAGGATCAACCAACACATCGTGACAGGATTCCCGGGTATAAGTTTTTGACTTTGCCCTGTGTCCGCCCGTTGGCCAATTTTCACCATCACGCTTAACTTAAAACCAGCTACTTATGGATCTCTCCGATTTACTCCCGTCTTTACCCCCCACATTGAATAATGATTATGACGTATGCGACCAGCAGATTGCGCCGGACCTCTTTTCGCAGAAAGCGGTAAGCCCTAAACTGGCATTTTCCAGCGAAGACTTTATGTTCAATGCGGAAGCTGAAGCCTCTTTTTCTTTAAAATTATTTAATGATGCTAATGATCACGGCAAAGAAAAAATATTTGAGCATTGGCCAGGGGTCAAAGACTTGTATCCTGGTCATGCCTTGCTTGGTTATAGTTTGAAAGGAAAAATAAAGGCTTCGGCCAGTGGGGCGGCCTTGGAAAAGTTTGAGTTTGGTTTAGATGCAGATCAAATTTTTGATGTACAAGCTTTTAGAGTTCATAGTTGTGGTGAAAAAATTGAAGAGGCTTACACAGCCGATGTGTCAAAGTTCAGGCATATCTTTTCAAAAGACGATGTGAGAGACCTCCAGGTGAATGAGGCACTGGCCTACGAAGCCGCAGGCCAGTTGGAATTGAGCGCTTCGGTAAAGGTCTCCGATGTATTTTCGGGCACAGCTTCCGTGGTTGCTGGTTTTTTGGATCTCAATGGTAAGATCCAGGTCAAAGTAGACGCGTCAGCTTCTATCACTTTGAATGTGAAAATTGAAGACGACTTTTCAGTGGTCATCGTCAAACTCGGGGAAGATCACTACAAGGTAGTGATCAACAAGATCATCAAAAGATCCAACCGCCTAGGGCTAAAGGCCGGGATTGAAGTAGGTGCTGTTCAAAATGATCAATTAGAAGAGCTGGTGGACCAGTTCTTTGAAGGCATAGATGAGAAAGTTTTTGAACCGATCAATGAAAAAATCAAGAACTCGAGCCTAAGTGACCTGTTGGATAATGAATGGGTAGAACAAGCCGCGTATCTCCTGGGATTAGATCTTCCTTCCCCGGGAGATTTCGAAGAGGCATATCTCGAAAAAAGGAGCAAAGTGAGGGAGAAACTGCTAGAGATCATAGAAACCAAGGTGGCACTAGGTGTAGCTTACGAATACTCAATCGTTAAGACGAACGAAACGATTTTTGAAGCTTCTTTTACCCAAGCAAAGATCGTAGAATTTCATAAGGATATCGTTGGGCTAAAAGTGAACCGTTTGATAGACGCTTACCTAGGCAGCCCTTCAGCGGAACGTCCTTTTACGTTAGAAAAATACCTAAAAAGAGACCTGGAAGAAGTATCAAGATCCATAGGCATAAGCTTGTCTTTTGGAAACTTCAAGTTATCCTCCGCCGTCTTAAAAGAGTTTACACAGGAACAAGTGCGTATTGTTGACGACACGGGTGAAAAATTTAGGGTAAACCAGTACAATAACAAAGTGACCAAAACTTATCGACATGGGAAAAACAAGGATGAATACGTACTGGCTTTTGATAGTTCCATGCCTCATTTTGTTTCAAGCGAAAGTCAACTGACCCTGGATAAATTTGATTTTGACCTGTCCCTATCTTTTGAAATGACAGAAAACAGGACCAGCGATAAAGAACTCCGTGACATTGTAGATTGGGCCCTGACCTGGGACATCATCCCGCAGTCCCGTGTAAAACCCACCATAGAGGCGATCAGGACAAATGTCCTCGGCGTAGACTCCCGTGGCATAAAATACCATTGCTTTTTGAAAATCCCTGCGGGAGAATTCGACATTCTTATTCCCTATTTTAAGAATGTTAAAAACACCATCGTGCCCTCGGCGTTGGCCGCATCGGTGCTACAAGTGGATTATGATAATATCGCGGATTTCCGCACCCGGCAGGACATCGATTTGAGAAGAGAATACTACACTGCTTTTTGGGTGAACTATATCAACCAAAACGATACCCTGCCTACTGACGGCTTCCTAAGAAATGTGGCGGACGCCCTTTCAAATGAGCTCTATGACAAGGGGCTCAAGGACCTTTCCAAGTACGAAAGTGGTGAGGGTAATTATGATCGGTTATTCGACCGCCATCAAAAAGGAAGTTATAACTCTTCAAAGGTAGTGGAGATCCTCAAAGGCAACGACATCCGAAGGGAGATCGAAGGATTGATACGCGATATGGATAAGATCAATACTGCCATAATGGCCAACGAACACTATGACAAGAGAAAGGTGAGAAAAGCCCTAAAGAGGATCGGGGACACCAGCTTTTTAAAAGATTTTAACCTGAGGTTTTTCGGCAGGCTCCTTCTTGATATGAACACGTATATGGGAGAAGAGGTCAACATTGAAAGGGGGTTAAACCTTACCTACCAGCAAGACGGCGAGGAGAAGGTCTATGTAATAGCATAGGAAGGAAGGAGGTAGGGGAGTATCGAGTTAAAGGATATGTATAGTTTCTAACTTATGATATAAGATATTGATATTCAGTATTTTATATTATTTGAATAAAGCCCGGTCTCAAGCTTTTTCTCACTTATATTCCCTGGTCTCCTCTTTCATATTCTATATTTTTCCACGATATCTTCGGACATAAACCAGCCAAAGTAAGGTCAACTGGATTCTTAAGTGTAATTTAGGTAGCTCTTAAGTGGAAATCGACAATCAACTGATGTAAAAGATATGGACGATGTCCGCACTATCTATAACCGGCTTTGGGACCAGTTTTCAAAGGAAATGCCCCGGGGAAATCATGACGTGGATAAGTGGATAGATGACCGGCAGGACGATAGGTATGGTATTACGCTTATAACGAGACCCCATGATCTTATCAAGCAAGAGGTCTCATCCTTTTTGGAGGAGTTAGCAGGCATAGAACCCGGCCAATATTATTACCCGCCACATGATATGCATGTGACCGTGATGTCCATCATTTCTTGTTTCACAGGTTTCCGGTTACAGCAAATTGATAAAAACGACTACCGTGAGATCATTTCCCACTGTCTGGCTTCAGTAGGTCCCTTTGAGATCCATTTTGAAGGTATTACTGCTTCACCATCCGCTATTCTTGTCCAAGGGTTTCCTACAAACTCTTCACTAGCGCTACTTCGTGACAACCTCAGGGAGGCCTTCAAAACACAAAACCTGGTATCTTCTATAGATTCGAGGTATAGCATAAAAACAGCCCATATGACCGTAGTTCGTTTCAGGCAGCCCATTTCAAATATTGAGCAATATATGCAAGTGCTAAGCTCCTACCGGTCGCATGTATTTGGTGTGATAAAGGTAAATGAGCTGGAGCTAGTCTTTAATGATTGGTATCAAAGAAGGGATGTTACTCGTTTGCTTGCTGCCTTTAAATTGTAGTAGTCACGGTTGAAATTGGTGATTACCAAGAGAGCCCTTTCATACCATTGGGCATTCATCCCGTGTCATGGCCAAAAAGCTGGAAAGGAAGCGGTGATTTATCGGATCAACCTTTTAACTTTAAACAGGTCATTTAAACCCAATAATGCTGCTATGAAATTTGGTAAAGTTGAAAACCCCGAGCAAATTGATTTTACAATCCCCCCTGATCCCCAAGGTACCATAGAGGTACTTAAGCGATCATCACCCGTAGAAAAGGTCAATATTTATGTAGGCTGTGCCAAGTGGAACCGGCAGGACCTGGCCAATTTCTACCCCAGGGGAATAAAAGACGAACTCGAGTACTACGCTACCCAATTTAATAGCATTGAACTCAACGCTACTTTTTATAACAATTACGGCCCAGCGCAAATCGAAAAATGGAGAGACAAGACCCCGGGACATTTTAAATTTTTCCCAAAAGTACCACAAATGATAAGTCATTTACGGCGCCTTAACAACGTAACATCGATTACCGAGGAGTTTTGTGATAACATTACAGCGTTCGACTCTAAGTTAGGAATGGCTTTCTTGCAGTTACATGATAATTTTGGACCGAAAAATTTTGATCGGCTGGTCACTTTTGTTGAACAGTTCCCAAAAGCAATTCCCTTGGCCATAGAACTTCGCAACACGGCTTGGTATAATGACGATGCCATTTCCGGGGCACTTTTTGACCTGTTGGAAAAGCACCAAATCACTAACATCCTCACAGATACGGCTGGCCGTAGAGATCTCATGCACATGCGTTTGACCACTCCTTATGCCTTCATACGATGGGTAGGATCTAACCATGAATCAGATTACGGGCGATTGGAAGATTGGGTAGAAAGGGTAGACACCTGGATAGGCCATGGGCTCCGAGAGCTTTATTTCTTTGTGCATCAAAACCATGAAAAGGAATCCCCCTTATTAGCAGCACACCTCATCCATCGCTTAAACAAACGATTGGACTGTAACATCAAGGTTCCAGCTTCGAGGGATAGTAGCGACACACTAACCTTAAACTTTTGATCTTTAAGTTTTAGACAGAAAACAAAACACAACTTCTTCCCAGCAGTCGAGCGGCTAGGGATACCTTAAAGTTTTTTCTACACCATGAATTCACATAAAATCTTAACGCTAACACTTACTATTATTCTCCCTTTAATAGGATACGGGCAGCAGCCACCAAAGCTACCGGCAATATTTTCCGATCATATGGTCTTGCAACGAGAAATGCCGATACCCATTTGGGGAAAAGACCAGCCCAACCAAGAAATTATGGCACGTATGAACGGGCAGGAATCAAAAACGCGGGCGGATGGTCAAGGCCATTGGAAGCTTACTTTGCCTGCCCAAAAGGCTGGAGGTCCCTTCCAACTGACCATTAGCGGTAGTTCGGAGGTTAATTTTAACGATGTAATGGTAGGTGAAGTATGGATATGCTCAGGTCAATCGAATATGGAATGGTCGGTAGCACGATCAAAAGATGCCTCACAAGAGATCGCACAGGCCGATCATCCCAAGATCAGGCTCTTCACGGTTGAGCATCAAATCGCTTTCCAGCCAGCAGCTGATGTAGAAGGAAAGTGGCAAGTTTGTTCGCCAGCAACGGTTGACCAATTTTCTGCAGTAGCCTACTACTTCGGCCGTGACCTTAAAGAGGAGCTGGATGTGCCCATCGGGCTTATCAATACCAGCTGGGGTGGGTCTAAAGTAGAGCCATGGATGAGTGCCGAGGCGTTTGAGAATGACAGGCTTAAGAGCCGTGTTGACGAGATAAAAGCCTCAAACTATGAAAATGCCGTGGCTCAATCTAAGCAAGCGCGTAAAGACTGGCTGACCCAGTTCGAGGCAGGAGACAGGGGACTGCAAGAACGTTGGATGGACAAAGAGAATGCCGGTAAGAGATGGGAGCAGATGGATATTCCTATCCTGTGGGAATCAGCCGGGCACCCGGGACTGGATGGTGTGGTATGGTTTAAAAAAACATTTTCGCTCCAAGCTGTTCAAGATGACAATTACACCCTTCATTTAGGACCTATCGATGATAGCGACCGGACCTACATCAACGGGCACCTTGTAGGGAGTACCCAAGAGAAATGGGATCAAAAGAGGAAATACGAAATACCTTCAGAGCATCTCCGGAAGGGCAAAAACATTTTGACGGTCAGGGTGGAAGATACCGGTGGGGGCGGTGGGCTCCATGGAAATGCTGAAGACTTTTTCCTCCACTACGGCAACACGAAACTTGGGCTTGCTGGAGAATGGAAATATAAGATAGGAACGGATAATATTCCTCCCCGTCCACCTGTAATGGGGCAAAACTATGGACCTACCGTGTTGTATAACGGTATGATCGATCCGCTTATTCCTTACGGCATTAGGGGCGTGACCTGGTACCAAGGAGAGTCCAATGCCTCTCAAGCCGCCCGTTATGCGGAGCTTTTCCCGATGATGATCAAGAATTGGCGATCACAATGGGGGCAAGGAGACTTCCCGTTCTTGTTTGTGCAACTTGCCAACTATATGGCTACTACAGACGATCCTAACCAGCAGAGCAATTGGGCGGAGTTGCGTGGTTCGCAAACCCAAACCTTAGCCGTAAAAAATACGGGTATGGCCTTGGCCATAGACCTTGGTGAAGCCGGTGATATTCATCCTAAGAACAAGCAAGATGTGGGCAAAAGGCTCGCGCTAGCCGCCAAAAAAATAGCCTATGGGAAAGACCTTGTCTATGCCGGCCCCATCTTAAAAACAGCTAGGGTGGAAAAGGATAAAGTGAAGCTCAAATTTGAACATGTGGGTTCCGGCCTCGCTGCCCAGGATCGCCAAACCAAACTTAAAGGCTTCGCAATTGCGGGTAAGGACGGCATCTACCAGTGGGCAGAGGCCGAGGTAAAAGGAAAAGAGGAGGTAGTCGTATGGCATCCGGGTATAAAGTCTCCTAGGCACATCAAATACGCCTGGGCCAATAACCCGGGGGAGCTGAACCTGGTAAACTCGGCAGGGTTACCCGCTACGCCTTTTAAAACGGCCATTCCCTAGCAAGACTAGCCGGGCCTAAGCCTGGTAAGACCATTCATTTTACCTTCTTTGATGCTGTTGGAAAACGTTCCAAGAGTATTGGCTTGAAAAAGTGATTTAGGACTTTCAAAAGACCTGGTCTCTTGTGCACAGATTGATCGGGGATGACCTGTATTATGGCATCCTTGAAAATTCAATTAGCGTATGGAGGGGGGACATCCAGGAACAGCGCGGCCCATTTGAGGGTTGTGGGTAAGCGGCCTATAGGGGCTGGATAGCGCGTTTTGCGGAGAAAATGGGCTTTGTTACTGGCGCCTTTTTCTTTTGGTTCGTTTTCTTTTGGGCGTGCAAAAGAAAATGAACGAACTTAGAACCACAAAATCCCGCTTAAACTACTCATTTCGAAGTTCGCACTACCCGGAACATCTTAAAAATGTCTCCTAATTTGCTAAAAAATAGACGTTTATCATCAATCCTAATTTTCAAGGGCGCCCTGTATTACTTACTGTACTTCGCATACGCTTTTTTCCTCCCGATGAAGTGAACGTATTGGATAAAATTGAATTCCAGGTGGTCAAACATGATCTCGTCACCTTCTACGTCTAAGTGCAGGTTTGGGGTCCAGCGCAGGTTAGTACGCAGTAGACTGGTCCCAGTGTTGGTGACCCGGATATCCCAGCCAAAAATCAACCCCACAGCTCCTTTGGTCTGTTGGTATTCCGTACCATTTACCTCGGCACGGAGGTCTTCTACTGATGCAGTGATCCCCAGGTAGGGAACAAAGCCGAGGTAATCAAAAAGGTTTTTGTAAGCTTCAAACATAAACGAATGACGTCTTAACTTTATTTCTGTATCAAAACCTCTCAACCGATGGCCAAGGGTACGATAAGACACCCCCAAATTCATATCCGGGCGGGCGAAAAAACGTCCGAAGGTGATATCAGGCATAAAGCCTCCAATGCGGTCATTGTATAAGTAGGGAAAATTGTTTTGCAGGTAGGAGGATTTGGAAAGCTGTATAGCGGCCGACGGACCAATACCCCAATACCAGGCGCTTAGCTTATTCTCTTCTTCCAAAATGTCATGCATCCGGTTCAACCTGCGAACAACTTTGGGCTGCCTCATGTGCCGGTCCGTGTCCCAGTACTTGTATACACGCAGGCTAAAGGACATCGGATCAGGTGAAATTACCCCTACCTCGCCACCAGCGGATAGAGAATAATTAAAGTCATCCATCGTACGGTAGTAGGCAGAAGCGGTGATCAAATAGTTATCCGTAGTATAGGTAAGACCAAATTCTAACGGCCCCACTACTTGCTGGTGAAGGGGGGTGCCTTCACTGAAGTTAGTACCATTTAATTCCTGCCGGTAGCTGGTAGTATTAAAGCTTATCCCTGCAAAGGGGCTGACCCGGCCAGGCTGTAGCTTAAGGGGATAAAACCGTGCTCCTGTTTCGATCCCTTTTCGGAATTCCAGGGTTTCAAATTCAGGAGGTGTATCCCGGATGGAAGCGAAATCCAGGGGAAATGTAATATAAAAATCAGTATAGCCCCAGAAATGGATCCCGCCAATGGTGAGGCGGGGGGTGATAGCGTTTTGGAACGATGTTTCGCGCAGAATACCACCATCAATGAATTGTGCAGTGCCACCGGGCTCGGTAAAGAGCTCTGCCCCTAATGTGAGCCAAGCAAACTTAGTGCTTTTTTCCAGGTAGGCCTGCGTGTAGGTACTATCATACTGGGCAAAACTTTTCAAACTTGTAATAACTAAAAAAAGGGTAATAGATCTTTTCATGATACTTGGTTTCGAGGTTCAATACTTTATGTCAAATAACACAATGCCTTAACCTATATTGAAAAAAAACACCCTGGACTGTCGATACAAAGAGATGAATTGTAAAATCCGTGAATAAAATTGGGCACGACGTTGAAATAGAATCTCTCGTTTTCTATCTTTCATTTCATCAATGGATAAGTGGATACGGTAAGTGATCCATGCTTGCAACAGGAATGAAGTTCAGGAATAAACGAAGGTGGCGGATCATCCGCGATTACTCTGTGGGATGGACATTGGCTTTTATTTTTTTAAGCATCGTCCGCGGCTCCGGCACACTGGAATTAGGCTCAGTTCAATTCGACCTTTGGAGCAGTATACTGGTCGCTTGCTTTTTAGGCCCGTTTTTCGGCAGCATATCTGGCTATGCACAAGTCTTGATGGAGTCAAAGGTATACGGGCGCATGTCTTTGCAAAAGCTTTTGATCCTCAGGGTAATATACTTCCTTCTCTTTATAGCTTTGCTCATCCTAGTATCGTATACGCTAGTCACCCGGGTTTTCGAGGTCAATGTGGGGTTAGCGGAGTTCATGGTAGAGCCAGGCAGTTTTGCTATTTACTTTTACATCCTTACCATCGATGTTTTTATGATCATACTGGCCCAGGTCAATCTATTACTCGGGGGCAACAATCTTAAAAAACTATTACTCGGTAAGTTTTACAAACCCCACGAAGAAGAGAGGATCTTCATGTTCCTTGATTTGCAATCCTCGACACAACTGGCCGAAAAGCTAGGACATATCCGGTACAGCCTTTTCATTCAAGACTGCTTTAACGACCTGGCCATAGTGTTAGAAAATGAGGCCGAGATCTATCAATATGTGGGGGATGAAGTCATCTTGACCTGGGAATTGAAAGACGGTATCAGGAACCAAAACTGCTTACATGCCTATTTCAATTTCAAACAAAAACTGGTCGACAGGCGCAATCATTACATTGAAAAATACGGGGTCGTGCCCTTTTTTAAGGCGGGTATGAACGCTGGTAACGTCACGGTTACCGAGGTGGGAAAATATAAAAAAGAAATTGCTTACCATGGCGACACCCTCAATACGGCTGCTAGGATACAAGGTAAATGCAACGACTTTAACCGGGAGTTGTTGATCTCGGGATACCTGCTGGATCAACTGGAACAGGATGGTTTTAGTTTTGAAGAGTTAGCTGGCATTAGCCTAAGAGGCAAATCAGAAGAGGTATCCATTTATGCTGTTGTACAAGGCACTGGGGGACTCCAAGCAGTAGATGCGGCTTGACTTTTGGTGTAAAGTGATAAATTATTGGATTATCTTGATCCCCAAAACTAAAACCTACTTGGATCTAGAAGAATGGATATTATAACCTGGGCTCGATTAAAAAAATGACCGTCATTCCGGGCCGGTGGTTGTGAAAGGGCTCATTGGGAGAGCCGGAATCTGCTTTGTCGTAGAACGGAAACTACTGCCCAGTTTAAAAACTGTGAAATTATTCAAAACCCTCTCTTAAGCCTGGGCGACAATAATTTTAAATCGAGTTGAGGTTTATAAATTTTTTGAGATCCGAACACAACGATCCGAGAGCAAAAGAGCACAGTTTAAAGCCCCTGCAAAGGACGCTGCCCCATTTTAAACCAATATTCCCACCATCCATATCCCGGTTATCCCACGTCATCTGTACCCTTACAGCGGTTGTTCATCGAGGATGACGGAACAAACGGATATAATTCCGTCTGCACTTTTGGAATCATTGAAATTTCAGATCAATGTTTGCTAACTTAATACAACATTTCCTCAAACCAACTAAGCATGGAAAACAACGAAAAACTTACCAAAAAAGGTACTAGCAGGCGTGGATTTCTAAAAGGGGCGGGCCTAACCACGGCAGGGACCATAGTACTTCAAACCGGTGTTTTAGGGAAAGACGGTAAAAAGACCGAAGAATCAAAAACGGTGGGTCCGGACCCTGTTACCATAGAAATGAAGGTAAACGGTAAGGTGAGATCCCTAGCTGTTGAGCCGAGATCCACACTGGCCGAGGCCTTGAGAGATAAGCTACAATTGACCGGCACCAAGGTGGTATGTGACCGCGGCTCTTGCTCGGCTTGCACCGTTTGGATCGATAAGTCGCCGGTCAATGCATGCATGACCTTTGCCATGGACGTAGGCGACCGCGAAGTGACCACCGTTGAAGGGCTGGCCGTCGATGGTCAACTCCACCCTATACAAGAAGCATTTATAGATCATGACGCTATGCAGTGTGGCTATTGTACTCCCGGTATGATCATGAGCACAGCGCATTTGCTCGAGGAGAATCCTAATCCTACATTGGAAGATGTAAAACACGCTACCAGGGGAAATTACTGTCGTTGTGGCACTTACCCACATGTATTTCAAGCCACGTTAGCCGCAGCAAAAAAGATAAAATAGCACAGCTATGGAGAAGAAAAAAATAAAAATGCCTTATGGCATCACAGGAGATAAGATCAGCGAAGTAGAGCGAGAAGTGCCCATGAACGAGCCGGAAGGCTGGCCCGTGAACGCAGAACTCAAGCACGTCGGCAAACGAGTGAAACGACTTGATGCCCAGGCCAAGGTGACCGGGGCAGCTCAATACACCTCTGATATTCAACTGCCTGGCCTGTTGGTGGGCAAGATGCTTTTAGCTGCTCATCCCAGTGCCGAGATCCGGGCCATCGATACTTCCAAGGCCGAAAGCTTGCGAGGGGTATACGGTATCCACATGATGCAAAATGAAGAAGGTGAGGAGTATCCCAAGGTACGCTATGCCGGGCAGCCTATAGTAGCCGTGGCAGCTACGTCAGAAGCCATAGCCGAAGAAGCTGTAGCAATGATCAAGGTAGACTATAATACCATGCCTTTCGTGGTAGATGTGGAAAAAGCGATGGACCCCGAAGCACCTATCGTATATGAGGCACCCGTGGAGCAGACGGCTTCAGAAGGTGGAGAAGAAATAGAAAGCGGTTTGCAATTAAAAGGCAATGTCAGGGGCCCGAATGTAGGAAAGCCCAGGGGAGAACTGGAACCCGGCTTCGCCTCCGCCGATGTAGTGTTAGAGAATACCTATCGCACACAGGTGCAGACGCATAATGCCTTGGAATCACATGGTATGATCGTAGATTGGAAACCGGACGGTGTCACCATTTATGCCTCCACACAGGGGACACAGGGCGTAAGGAATGAATTTGCCGATCTCTTCGAGTTGCCAAGGAGCAAAGTCCGTGTTGTCGTAGAATTCATGGGCGGTGGGTTCGGCGCAAAACATGGCTTAGGTACCCACGGGGTAGCTGCCGGCCACCTGGCCAAGAAAACAGGCCGGCCCGTAAAGATGATGGCTACCCGTAAAGAGGAGCAGATCTCCCAGGGCAACCGTCCTAATTCTATTCAATATTTAAAGGTGGGTGTGAAAAAGAACGGTGAACTTACCGCGATAGAGCAAAAGTCCCATGGTACTGCCGGGGTGGGCCTGGGCGCTGGAGTAGGAGGGGTAGCCCAAACCATGTATACGTGCCCTAATTTTAGAACGGAGCAATACGATGTGTTCACACATGCCGGCCCGGGGGCTGCATGGAGAGCCCCGGGAGCGGTACAAGGGATTTTCGGGCTGGAACAAATACTAGATGAGTTGGCCGAGAAAATAGGGATGGACCCGCTAGCGCTCCGGGATAAGGTCGACCCAAGTAAGGTGAGGAAGGTGGGAAGAAAAGTGGGTGCCGAACGATTCGCCTGGTCGAGAAGAAAGCCTGCGGGATCGGGTACCGGTGTGGTCAAGAAAGGAATAGGTGTGGCCCAATCGAGTTGGTGGCGCATTCATTCTACCAACGCTACGGCAGAAGTAAAGATATTTAAAGACGGTGCTATAGAGGTACGCTCCGGTGTGCAAGACATTGGCACAGGTACCAAGACGATACTCGCACAGGTAGTAGCTGAAGAGTTGGGCATTACCCCGGAAGAGATCATGGTCCGGATAGGAGACACCCTTTTTCCAGACGCTCCCGGGTCCGGGGGAAGCCAAGTCACAGCTTCCATTACACCTGCTGCCAGGAATGCGGCCTACCAAGTCAAGCGAAAGCTCTTTGATATGGTAGCAGATCAATTGGAGATCGATGCTTCTGAGCTTAAGGCTGAGAACGGCCAGGTCATCTCTACGAAAGATGCTTCTAAGAAAATGACCTTTAGAGAAGCTTTGGCCTCCATGCCGGTAAGCCAGGTATCTGCCACGGAGAGCCGTACAAAAGAATATGCCGGGGAGTATTTACATTGGGACTTGGGTTCGGTACAATTCGTTGAGCTTAATGTGGATACTGAAACGGGGATGATCAAGATCGATAAAGTAACGGCAGCCCATAGTTGTGGCAGGCCCATTAATATCACACAGTTGGAAAGCCAAATTAATGGGGGGATCATCCAGGGGATATCGTACGCATTGTATGAAGATCGCATCTTAGATCGTAATACAGGACATATGGTAAACCATACACTGGACACTTACAAAGTGCCTTATGCTATGGATATCCCGGAGATCGACATTGCGCTTATGGAAGACTATAATGCTAAGTCTTCTACGGACGCCTACGGTATCGGCGAACCCTCTAACATTGCCACGGCAGCCGCGATAGCCAATGCCGTGTATAATGCCATTGGCGTTAGGATCAGGGAGATTCCTATCACCCCTGCAAAAGTACTTGCAGCTCTTGGTAAAGCTTAAATCAAACAGGAATGAAAAAAATTAGCTGGTACAATGCTACCACCCTACAAGAAGCCCAGCAAGAGGTAGATGCCACTGCATCGAGCCTTTTAAGCGGTGCAGGAAAAGGTTCTGCGATCCTCAAATCCGGGGGTATTGACGTATTAGACCTTATGAAAGAGGGACTCATTGCTCCCCAGAAAGTAGTAAACATCAGGAATATCCCTGGACTCGATAAGATCGAATACAATTCGAAATCAGGACTGCGTATGGGGGCTAACGTGACCCTGTCCTCTATTGAGAAAAACAATGACGTTAAGACCAACTACAAGGCGCTCCAATTGGCTGTGGCCAAGGCCGCTACTCCCCAGTTGAGAAATATGTCAACGATAGGAGGGAACCTCGGGCAGCGGACCCGGTGCTGGTACTTCCGTTCCATAGACCATGAATGCTTGAGAAAGGGAGGAAACACTTGCTTTGCGAAAAATGGTGAAAATGAATACCACGCGGTGATAAACAATGGCACTTGTGCGAGTGTGTATGCCTCGTCAGTAGCCACGGCGCTTATGGCTTACGACGCCATAATAGAAATTGCCGGGGAAAATGGTCAAAAAAGGGAGGTCCCCATTGAAGAGTTTTTTGTCACACCTTACCAGGATGTTAGGAAAGAAAATGTATTGAAGGGCGGGGAGATCATTACGGCCCTTATGCTTCCGTCGGTAAATGACAAGATCAAAAGCCATTACATCAAGCAGGGAGCTCGACAGTCTTACGATTGGGCATTGGCTGATGTAGCCGTGGTGGCCGAAGTGTCTGGTAAAAAGTGTAAGGATGCAAAAGTAGTATTAGGGGCTGCCAGTCCCGTACCCATGCGGTCAAAAGAAGCCGAGTCCATTTTGATGCGTGACGGCATTAACGAAAGCAGTGCCAAACTGGCGGCGGAAGCGGCTATGGAAAAAGCCACTCCTTTGGAGAAAAATGGGTATAAGGTGGCGATCTTCAAAGCCATATTACAAAGAGCGATAATGAAAACTGTCTAGCAATGAGTGCAAAAAATCTTTCTATCTCCTCTAGGTGTAAATTTTTCCGCGCGAAAAGCCCTTATCACGGGGCAGTTTCCGGGGGAAGCTCTGCCATGGATCTTAACATAGATAACTTGGCCACGTGCTGGTGTGTAAAAACCCAAAGCCCGGCTGCACCGGATAGCGGGTTCGTAGACCCTTCACGTTGTATAACGGGCAGGAAATGTTTTGTGACCCCGGCGGACGTGATATAGACTGGGTTCCGCCCTAAGGAGGGCATCCTTGAAAACTAGATTTGATAATAGAACGTCTATTTTTTAGCAAATTAGGCGACATTTTTAGGATGTATCGGCTAGTGAGAACCTCGAAATAAGTAGTTTAAGCTGCATTTTGGGGTTCTTTGCCCGTGTTCAATTTCTTTTGGACTCCCATGCCATAGGCATCCCTTCGGGGAAAGAAACCGAACCAAAAGAAAAAGGCGCCGGCAATAGAGTCCATTTTCCCAGCAAAACGCACTATCCAGACCCTACAGGCCGCTTACCCACAACCCTCAAATGGGCCGCGCTGTTCTTGGATGTCCCCCTTCCATACGCTAATTGAATTTTCAAGGATGCCTTTTTTGCCAAACCTATCTCTTGTAACACTATCTACTCCTGTGGGCAGTAGTTGGCAAAGAACAATAAGCAATCTTACCATATACAAATTACCCACTGCTCTTTGCAGACTTTACTAGAACTAGTTAGCCGCTCCACTTTCAATAGCCTCAATAAGCCTATGAACGGAGAGCTGTTCTCCAAGCACTACTTCGACCCGCAGTGCCTTTAGACCGGTTACTCCTTGTAGGTCTTCCAATTCGAGGTCTTCGAATTGCTCTTTAACATGACCTCGTGCCGCTAAGAAGTGCAGGTATTCGCGGTATTCCCGGGCGTCTTGCTCCTGGGAGTAGATAATAGCGATCGAGCCGGGCTTCGTAATGCGTTCATTCGTACCCCTGATGTGCGCTTTATCCACACGTTTTTTTATGATTTCATAGCGCGCGTTGTATGCCCCTTCTACATCAAACCGTTTTTCATCCATACGAAAATGAACGGCTAAGGGGGTATTATACACCAGGACGAGGGAAGCTATTTCAATAGGCGTCTGCAATTCATCTTTCATCTTATGGAATTCGTTTTCCATTTCGCACATCACTACCAACTGCCATATACGCAGGTTACGCAAGTAGATCGTATCAAACTTCTCATTTTTGGTGATTGACTCGCCTATGTACATGTTGTATTCCACGCCATCTGTTTTATAGCGTTCAAAGTAATGCGGAAACATTTCTTGTGCATCTACTTGCTTCCGGTCCAAGAAAGAGGCTAAACGTTGGTTTACCTGGTTTACACTGGTGTCGTATTTTTTTCGCTCTTCGTACACCGTTTGCAAGTTAGGGTCCAACATATTGTCATACTCCTCAATTAACTTTTTCAGCCCGGGATCACTCTCTTTTAAGTGGTCAAAAACCGGGTAAACGTCCAGCTTGAGGAATCGTAATATTTTATGCTCACTGCCGGCAGATAGCTCCTTTTTAAGGTCGGATTTATAGTTTTCCAAACGATATATCAATTGTTCGTAGACAGGCATATGGGTTTGGTCAAATGCGTACTGCAGCACCTTCTCTACGCCGTTGATTTGTTTGACCAGGTCAGTGCTAACGGCTTTATTCCGTTTAACGGATGACCCTTTTATGTCCATCTGTCCATATAGAGGGTAGAGATTGTTGAAGATAATATCTTTGAAGACAGGCTGCTCATTTTTGAGTTGCTTGTTCATAAATTTCTCCGCTTCCTGCTCAAACCGCCATTTCACAGAATGGTGAATGGTGGTGCATTCTTGCTGAATGATTGCTTCAATACGATTTTGAGCTTCATCTATGAAACGCTTCTGTGCCATGGCGATGATGGGCAGCACTTCATCTAGGACGGTAAGCGTACCATAATTTAGATCATAACGGTTATCAGAAGCCAATTCTATGAAACCAAGAAGCTCCTCCTCATGGATCATGGGAATAAGGAGATAACTCTGCAGTTTTAATGATACCAGCTTGGCTGACATCGTACTATTCGATCGTAAATGGAAGCGTTCTACATCGGGAATGACAAGAGGTTCTTTCTTTTGCAATAATTGCCCCGAGATGTAGTCACACATCCCTGTGCTACAATCCAAGGTCTCGTTGGGGTTTAACAAGATCCCGGTAATCTCTTCTTTATCAAGAGGGACCAGCTTGTTGTCCTCCATAGTAAGTACACCGATAGCGAGTTGGGCATTGTTCAGCAAACCCCTGATTCCATTCCGGATGTTATCAAAGGAGTCGCTGGACTTTAAGAGCAGGTTCGAGGTGATCGTCCCTATGGACTGGTCCGTGGTCACGTCTACCAGGTTTAAGATATTCACCCCGCGCATGATCCAGCTATTGGGTGGGAATTTTTTCTTCCAAAGTTTGATATCCCCGAAATTATCCATCAGCTCCTCGAAGTCCTTGCGGGTGATATCCACCGCTTTTGAAGTGGGAATAAATTCCGACATATCCGCGTTGATGAGCATTTTATAGGTGCGGACCAGGCCTAGGTCTTTGTTCATTATCTCCAGCTTCAAAGACCCACCGCTAGGTGTGGGAAAACCATAGTAGCTCCCCAGGATAAAATAGCAGCAATAGAAATAGAAAGTTTCCTCGTCCACATCTTTCATTGTGAAGTCAAACTCCTCCCCGGAAGCCTTTACAATGTTATCAAACCGTGTGGAAGTATGTATAGGCTTGAAATAAAAAGGAGGTGTAATGGCCTTGATCTCATTGGTGGAGAGTGCATCAGGAAAAAGTACCCGTGTTATCTTTCGTACCGGCCCCATTAATTTTTCCAGTTGATCTAAGTCAGTGATGCCATCCCGTAGTTCCGGGTGCTTCTCTACTTCCTGTAGCAGCTGTTTGGCATAGTTAGCAGCATCTTTATCCGTGTCTGCAGCCATTTCCTCCAGGGTCTCGATCAGTTTGTAGAAGCTTATCTGCATTACGGCAGGGAATTCTACTTCTTTTCCATTGTAAATCATGCGCTGTACTTTTTGGGATATCTTATAGTATACGGTAAAAGTACCTAATAAGTAAAAAATTATAGGATAAAATGTGTTGGCATAGATTTTTAGCCGAAATATTACAGGTTATCATTTTTTACTACAAAATACGGGATTGACATCGCCATTTATGTCCCTATCTTGTAGGCTTTGATCTAAATAAAAAACTTATGAAAAGAAGATTCCATCTTTCCATAAAAAAACCATGCACTCAAAAATTTAATGAACTCACATCAACTCCTAACGGTGGATTTTGCCAATCGTGCCAAAAAGAGGTGATAGATTTTGCGACAATGACTGAACTTGAGATCTTATCCTATTTTAGCAGAAATAACGGTAAAGTTTGCGGTCGCTTCCGGGCACGTCAAATGAAGACCTACACACAGCCAGTGGTTTATGGCCGTAATAGAAGCTGGAAATGGTTGGGATTAGGAGCTATAGGTATGGTCACACTGTTCCCTCCCAGCGTGTTTTCACTGGATAGGACTACAGCTCCGCAAACGGAAATTAGTGCCAACCCGGATAATAAGACCCCATTAAAAGCAAGTATACGCCGGCATATCGTAAAAGGGAAAGTGGTGGATGCCCATGATGGCACTCCTTTGCCAGGCATAAACGTAGTGCTGAAAGGAAGTACACATGGAACGGTAACGGACATCAATGGCGACTTCACATTTCCAATAGAACTTGAAGAAGGGGATATACTGGTATTCAGCTTTATAGGCATGGATACGAAGGAATACAAAGTGGCAGAAAGTGATGCCTATGTCATCGATGTGAGCATGGTAACCATGACCTGTGACATTGATCTGCTGGGCGAAGTGGCGGTAGAAGAACTATATTCATCTCGGAAGGGCTTTTGGAGCAAGGTTAAGGCATTGTTCTAGTGAAGTTGTTTTTGGTAAGCTTATGTGTCATTTTTTTTAGCCATACCAGTGCACAGAAAAGTGACTTTAAAACCGTTGATTTCCAAAAAGCAGATAGCGTGGCATCATATTACAAGGGCCATGATTTGACCAACCTGCCAGTACTTTCTTACAAGCTATCCAGTCCGCTAACGACTGACGTGGAAAAATTCAGGGCGATACACAGCTGGGTAAGTAACAATATAGCTAATGACGTAGAGGATTATCGAATCAATAAAAAGAAACGTGAAAAATTCCACGACGACGCGGCGGCACTACAGGAATGGAATGAAAAATTCCGGGAAAAGGTGTTCGCTAAACTGCTCAAAGAAAAAAAAACCATCTGTACCGGTTATGCCTATTTGATAGCAGAACTGTCCGGTATGGCGGGGATCAGCGTCCAGATCATCGATGGTTATGGTCGTACTGTAACCACAAGTCTTGAGGGTAAGCCTATACCGAATCATTCTTGGAACGCTGTTAAACTGGAAGGAAAATGGTACCTCTGCGATGCTACATGGTCCAGTGGGGGGATTAGCTTAGAAAAACGTGAATTTATGCCGGGCTACAATGATGGCTATTTCTTGGCCGAGCCGGGCTTATTTGCATTGAATCATTATCCATTAGACACGGCTTGGCTCTTAACCGATCCAAAAATCAGCTTTGAAGATTTCATGAACAGCCCCCTTGTGTATAAATACGCGTTTAGCAACCAAATAAAGCCTGTACAGCCGACAGGAATGAATATACGGCTTTCTCAAGGTAAACCGGTTGAATTCGTTTTTGAGCTGGGCAATGCTGCAGTTGCAGATCAAATTTCGATAGAGATCAACCGTGGAAACTATGTTAAAGTCATGGAGCCAATTCTTGAAAAAGTTGGCCAACGATATAATTTTAGTTTCCAGCCCGGTTTGAAAGGTAAGTTTGATTTACACGTAAAGGTGGGAGAGGAGTATGTTATTTCCTACAATGTAGAAGCGAAACGGAAATAACACTTTATCATTACACGCTTGCCAATCAATCCTACTGTGCTGATGAACCGCAACCAAATACTAAAACCAGCAACCTGCTTTAAAAGGGATCTTTCTCCGCTAAAAAGGTCAATATCAAGTAGCGACAAAAAAGATAATTGAGGTAAGGCAACGACATTATTCCTAAAAGATGTACCTTTGTAAGAGTTAAGATAAATCGACATTGGAATTAGGTAGCATAAGTCTCTCCCAGGATTTAACTTAAACTTAAGTATCACGTGACGTGATTTTTCATCCATTTTAATTCAATTTATGGCGCGATCTCAGAATAGCTTTATCAAGAAACAGAAGGAAAAAAGAAAACAAGAGAAGAAAAAGGCGAAAGCTGAAAGGAAAAAGGAACGCCAAGAAAACAACGACAAGGGCGGCAACTTAGACGATATGATTGCTTATGTTGACGAAAACGGCAACATAGTAGATGAACGGCCAGAATAATATTTAGGGACACAAGTGAACCTTTTCAAGTTCCGTGCGTTCATAGTGTCTAATATATTTGCCCTTAACATCATTGATGATTGTAATACAGCTCTAGAGCCATAGTCAATCCTCATAATAGCAAGAGCTAGTTTTAAAGTATACAATTATCAAAAATCCAAGATTTTCCAAAACGGAAGGGATAGCATTTGTAAATGCATTATCCTCTAACGTCAACGACTATTTCAAGCAGAATAACTTGAATAAGCAGGGCGACCGCAGTTTGGTCATTAAGACAGTGGTCATGCTATGCATTTATTTTATCCCTTTGGTTTTGATTAACGCAGGTTGGGTTGCGAATGCATGGCAGTTATTTGGCTTGTACGTGATGGCTGGTTTGGGTATGGCCGGAATAGGTATGGGGGTGATGCATGATGCCATCCACGGTTCTTATTCGAAAGATCGCAGGGTGAATAAATGCTTAGGCTATACCATGAATTTGATCGGGGCCAATGCAAATATCTGGCGTATTCAACACAACGTACTACATCATACTTACACAAATATTGATGCCCTGGACGATGACATTAATGCACCCTTTTTCTTGAGGTTTTCTCCTCACGCGCCGTTAAATAAACTCCACAGGTACCAACATCTTTATGTGTGGGTATTTTACGGGCTATCCACTTTGTCATGGATCACCACCAAAGATTTTATTAGGCTAAGAAGATACCATAAGATGGGACTGGTTAAGGGAGGAAAGGCTTTTGTCCATGAAGCCTTCAAGATTTCCATGTGGAAGATCATTTATTTTACATTTTCGCTGGTCATCCCTTTGATCATGGTTCCCTTGAGTTGGTGGCTAGTAGTATTGGCATTTATTACGATGCACTTCATAACGGGTCTATTGACCAGTCTTGTTTTCCAGGCGGCGCATGTAGTGCCGGGTGTACATTATCCATTACCTAGTGACGAAGGTAATATTGATCATAACTGGTACATTCACCAGCTCATGACCACAAATAATTTTTCACCAAATAATCGAATTTTTTCATGGCTTATCGGGGGGTTAAACTATCAAATTGAACACCACCTGTGGCCGAATATTTCTCATGTACATTACCATAAATTATCGAGTATAGTGGCTGAAACCGCTGCTCGTTATGGCATTCCCTATTATGTGAAAAAGAATTTCTTTTCAGCCTTAATAGCACATGCAAAGATGCTTAAACAATTGGGACGACAGCAACCCGCGATGGCGTAAGAGGGGTGAGCTTGACGCTCGAAAAATAAAAAAATCAAAATGAACTTTACAAAAACGAAAAAAAACGACTTTAGGAGTCGAAATAGGAAAAATCGATCGAGCAGGGCAAAAAAACGCCCCGCTGGTTTTGATTTAAACAAGCTGATAAATGCACCGGGTACATCGCATGAGCCTATCCAAGATGCGCCACAGAGGAAATTTTCCGATATGCATCTCCAGCTTCCTTTGGCGAAAAATCTTTCAGGACGCGGGTTTGACTATCCTACCGCAATACAGGATCAAACCTTTGAGGCTATTCTTGAAGGGCGTGACATTTTGGGTATTGCCAATACAGGCACGGGTAAGACCGCGGCTTTCTTAATGCCGATCATTCAACAATTGCTGTCAGGCAAAGAATTCCAGTCGCTGGTAGTAGTACCTACCCGGGAATTGGCCCAGCAAGTACAAAAAGAATTCTTCCTGCTCACGAAAGGCACAAAGCTATTTTCATCTTGTTTTATCGGGGGCACCACGATTTCAGCAGACTACAAGCTGCTGAAAAAGAAGAACCACGTCATTATAGGCACTCCCGGGCGACTGCTCGATTTGGTAGAACGAAAAGCATTGCCTTTGGAAAAAACCAGCGTACTCATTCTCGACGAATTCGATCGAATGCTGGACATGGGATTTGTTAATGACGTAAAACGTATCACAAAAGCCATGCAACATAGAAAACAAACGTTGCTCTTTTCAGCTACGGAAGATGGTAGTCAAAAGTCATTAGTGGCTGATATTTTAAATAAACCCGTCAAGGTTAAAGTAAGTACAGGTCATTCCATCAGTAGCGATGTTTCCCAAGAAGCCATCCGTGTTCAAGGAAAAGATAAAACACAGCTTTTGATCGATATGATCATGCAGCAGGAACTAAAAAAGGTGTTGGTTTTTGCGGAGACAAAAAGGCAAGTGAATCAACTTGAAAAAAAGCTGAGTCAAGCGCGTATAGCCACCGGTTTGATCCATGGGAATAAATCGCAAAATCAGCGGACCCAAGCGCTGAATAGTTTTAGAAAAAATAAGATAAAGGTGCTTGTGGCCACAGACGTAGCCGCGAGGGGCATTGACGTGGCGGATATTACCCATGTTATTAATTTCCAGGTACCCCAGACCTTAGATAGTTATATACATCGTATTGGGCGTACCGGCAGGGCGGGTAAAAAAGGGACCGCCATTACATTTATAGACTAATATTTTTAAACAATTAATAAACAGTAATTACAATGAAAGAAGGTACAGTTAAATTTTTCAACGGCACGAAAGGGTTTGGATTTATCAAGGCTGATGAAGGTGGAGACGATGTGTTCGTACATGAAAGCGGGCTGATCCACGAGATAAGGGAAAACGACAGGGTGAAATTCGATACCGAAAGAGGCCGGAAAGGCATAAACGCCGTAAATGTGGAAAGAATAGACTAATCGCTGTCAAAGGGTTTTAAACCAAAAGCCACCCTAGATTTAGGAATTCTAGGGTGGCTTTAGTTTTTTAAGGGATAAAGCTCGGAAGATACCGGTGTTAACTTATAAGCTGGATTCGATTAAAAAGGGCATCCTGGCAAATTCAATTAGCGTATGGAAGGGGGACATCCAAGAACAGCGCGGCCCTTGAGGGTTGTGGGTAAGCGGCCTGCTGGGGCTGGATAGTGCGTTTTACTGGGAAAATGGGCTTGGTTGCTGGCGCCTTTTTTTTGCGTATGAAAGAAAATGAACACGAACTTAGAACCCCGAAATCCCGCTTAAACTACTCGTTTCGAGGTTCGCACTACCCGGAACATCTTAAAAAAGTCACCTAATTTGCTAAAAATAGACGTTTATTATCAAATCTAATTTTGACGCCAAAAAATGATCGTCATTCCGGGCCTGTGGTTGTGAGAGGGCTCATTACGAAAGCCGGGATCTGCGGTGTCGTAGAACGGAAGCTACTCCTCGGTTTAAAGACTGTGCAATTATTCAAAACCTCGTTTTAAGCCAATACCGCTGCCGCTCACCCTTAAGTCTTTACGAAAAGGACTGCCAGCACGATAATAAGGTAAGTCTTTATGCAAGACACTTGCGAATATGTCGGTTGAAACAAGGCCAGCCGACATAGCCATCAAACTACTGCTGATCAATGAAGATTTTTTTAAGAAACCTCTGCGCGAATTATGGCTCATTTTTAAAATCATACTTTATTTCAATATAAATGTGAAGAAAATCAACGTATTGAATATCAGTTGATTAGAAATTAAGGCGATCAGTGCCTATGAATTTGCATTTACCTAACCGGGTCATGCCATATTGAACCGAGATACGAACTACCCGACGTCGAGCGGCGGACTTTCGCCAATTTTGCGATGATCCTCTCCCGTCGCTGAGAAATTTTAGTCGATTTACAAAAAAAGATCTGCTCACAATAGTGGTACCCTTACCACAGGGGCGTACTACCTCTAAACTTGCTCTTGCTGCAATCAATGCCTAAGACCATTTGATGTAAATCTTTTACAAACATGGACAAGAAAAAACCACGGAACCCCATAAAAAAAGACATGGAGTCGGTATGGGACAATACCGAAGACGCTCGCCTGCTGGATGATCACGATTCCGACCGGATCTTCCAAGCGATCCAAAACAAAAAAACAAGTGAGAAAACGATCCCTGTACGTAGTTTCAAACGAGGTACACGCTCACTACCTTTTATGGTTAAAGCCGCAGCCAGCTTTTTGCTACTCGGTACAGTAGCGTACTTCACCTCTCAATTTTACATCGACAGGCCAGCGATCGAGACGACCGATGCAATAGCTATGGTAGAAAAGACGGCCCCCTCCACCCAACGAAATCATTTTTTCTTAGAAGATGGTACCGAAGTGTGGCTGAATATCGGCAGCAAGCTCACTTATCCTGCCAGCTTCAGCGCATCTGAACGGCGTGTAAGGCTGGAAGGAGAGGGCTTTTTCGAAGTAGCCGAAAATAAACAGAAACCGTTCATCGTAGAAACGGAACAGCTCAATGTTAAGGTACTTGGTACGGCGTTTAACGTAGAAGCCCGCGAAATAGGTGAAAAAACCAGTGTTTCCGTGGTGTCGGGGATCGTTGAAGTCTTTGCAAGTCCACAGGAAGAAGATGAACGGCATGCCCCCGGGACGGTTAGAACCCAGCTCACAAAAAACGATCACGTCGACTTTTACCATGCCGAACAAGAAATGAAGGTAAGCGAGATCACCAACCCCTCTTTGGTAAGGTCCTGGTTCACCTATAAAGCACAATTTGATAACAGTACCATGGAAGATGTGGCCAACGTACTCGCTAAGGTCTACAATGTCGAGATCACCTTTGAAAATGAGGCTTTAAAGGCTTGCTCGCTGACGATGACCTTAGAAAATAACTCGTTGAATAAAACATTGGAAATTATAAGTAAAACGAATGAGATCAATTACAGTATTGAGAATGATAAAGTCAGGTTGACAGGCATAGGTTGCCCCTAGGTACAGTTACTCCACAATCCCTCTAAAGGATACCGGGTGTGTTGCCGCACACCCGGCTGGATCTAGTAAACCTTTCAAATAACTCTTACCAAGCAAGTTAATTATATCGTACCAAACCCATTCAAGATGGAAAACTACTACTTTTTTTCAAAAGTTGCCATTCAAGTTATGCGTATCTCGACGGTGTCACTGGTCTTGACAGTATGGATGACTTTTTCCCTTTTCGGTAAAGACATCCATGGACAAGACATCTTGGACAAAAAGATCTCCCTCACCGTAGAGCAAGTCACTTTGAAGGCCGTATTATCCAAGATTGAGAGACAAGCTGAAGTCTCTTTTGTTTACAGCGAGGATTTTGTGGAGCTCTCTCATCACGTTTCGATTCAAACGCGTGGTGAGCCCTTGAAAAACGTACTCGTTTCGCTGTTGCGCCCCCATAAGATCAATGCACACTTACACAAACACCAGATCATCCTATCCCGGCGTATAGACCCGGCCCCGGCGAAAAAAGCGGGAAAGATAGGAGCCATCACCGGCAGGGTGATTGAAGCCACTACCAAACAGCCCTTACCGGGCGCCTCGGTATACGTAAAAGGAACTACGATAGGAGCCGCGACAGACCTACAGGGCGAATTCATCATACTCAATATTCCGGCAGGACGCCAAACCGTTGTAGCTACTTACATTGGTTACGCCGAGTCAGAACAAGTAGTCAATGTAGAATCAAAAAGCATGGTAGAGGTCAATTTTTCACTGTCGCCAGATGTGCAAAGCCTGGCCGTAGTGGTGGTAACAGGCAGCCTTGAAGGGCAGACGCGTGCGCTCAACCAGCAAAAAGCAGCAGACAACATTAAGAACATCATCTCGGCAGACCTTATCGGCAGGTTCCCTGACTTGAATACTGCCGAGGCCTTGCAAAGGGTGCCCGGGATCAACATAGGCCGCGACAATGGTGAGGGCTCTTCCGTACAAATTCGCGGAACCCCCCTAAATTATACCTCTATACAAGTCAATGGGGAACAGCTTCCTGGCAATGGGGTAGGTGGCGACCGGAGCCCCTCTCTCACCATGTATCCCATAGACCAATTGGGCTCCATAGAAGTAACCAAATCCCTCACTCCCGACCAGGACGGCGACGCGATCGGGGGTGTGGTCAATATGCTACCGCCTACGGCCACCCGGCTTACTCCTTCGGTAAAACTCGAAGCAGGAAGTGGGTATAATAACCTGTCAAAAGGGGTGAATGGCATTGGACGCCTTTCGCTAGGACAACGTTTTTTCCCGGACGATAAAGTGAGCCAAGGCCGGCTGGGCGTCCTGCTAAGCGGCAGCTTCTTTAGAACAGATAACGGCGAAGACCGTACCGAGTCGGAATGGGAAGAGCTGACTTACTCGGCCGATGGAGAAGAAAGAACAGAATTGGCGCTGGCCGAGCACGACCTGCGCGCGCTCGTTACGCAAAGGACCCGGGCAGGGGCGGGGGTCAACCTGGATTACAAACTAGACCAAGCTTCTTCCATACGATTTAACTTTATGTACAGCATATTAGAGGAAGACGAAGAAAGATTCCGGACACGCTTCCGTATGAACAGCGGCAGCGATCGAACACCTACCTTCAGCAGGGATGCCCAGGTACGTAAAACATTCCGTGACAGGGTAGTGCAAAGGGATAACTTTAACTATAACCTGCAGGGGAATTTCGTGCTAGGTAACCTTTCCCTGGAAGCTGCCGGTTTTTACACCACCACGGAGCGAGATGAAAATGCTGCCCTAGCCGATTTCAGGAACCGGGAAATTGACCTTGGGCTGTCTGACCTCACCTCGGATTTTCCGCAGATCACTTCCGTAGACCCTATCCTTCGGCTGGATGATGCTACCATTTATAACGAATGGAACGAGTACCAAACTTACAGCCGGGTAAATAGTAACGAGAATATTGTGGGGAGGCTCCACCTTTCCCACCCGTTCAAACTGGGAACAAACACCGGGCTGATCAAAACAGGCTATAAACACCGCGTCACCAATAGTGAAAGGAGCAGGGTGACCCAAGCCTATGAATACCAGCAGGACAGCGACGGACTGTATGCCTCCTTCGCCGACTATGGCGCTATACGTACAGACTTCCTAGACGACAATGTCACCTTTGGCCCAGCGATCAATACGGGTGCTGTCAATAGTTTTTTTAACGATAACCAGTCGGATTTTGCAAGGGACCCGGAAGAAGAGGCCAACCAGGATGAACCTTTTTTTTATGACGCTTCTGAAACTACCAATGCAGCATACCTCATGGGCAAACTACAGATCAAGGATAAACTTATGATCCTCGCCGGTGTCCGTTATGAAGACATCAGCGTGGAATATAGCGCCATAGAAACCATACAAGACAATGATACCCTTACCCGCAGACCTGTTACCGATGGCACTGACTACGACTTTTGGTTACCCAACCTGCAATTCAAGTACAGTCTAAGCAAATTTACCAACATTAGGGCGGCTGTTACCCGCTCTTTTGCCCGGCCGAATTTTGGAGATATTGTACCTACCACCAACATCAATATTGAAAATGAAAGGGTGATACGTGGAAATCCTAACCTACTCCCGCCGATAGCTTGGAATTATGATCTCATGTTCGAACACTACCTAGGAAATGTGGGGATCCTGTCTATCAATGGCTTTTATAAAAGGATTGAAAACTTCCAGTTCAACAGCCGGACACAGGTAGAAGGAGCCACCCTCTTCCCAGACCTGGGTATCCTGCCAGGGGTGATCTACCGGGTAGATGAGCCTTTAAATGGGGACGAAGCTGAAGTATGGGGCCTGGAATTGAATGTTCAAGCTAACTTAGACTTCCTGCCGGGCATACTGAAAGGGATCAACCTCTTCTTAAATTATACCTACACCAGTTCCGATGCCTTCACCCGTGATCGTACCGGGATAAGGCTCCCCGGCCAGGCAGACCATACCGGGAACGCTGCAATTACTTTTGATTACAAAGGATTCTCGGCAAAAGCCTCCCTTAATTACCAAGATGACCTTATCGAGGACCTGGGTGCCGATGCATCCACGGATATCTTAAGGGAGTCGCGTTACCAGCTCGACTTGAATGCCTCCCAGCAACTGGATGATAGGTTCAGGATATACGCGGAATTCATCAATGTGACCAACCAGCCGCAGTTACAATACCTGGGGTCACGAGATAGGATATTCGATGTAGGCTTTTTCTCTTGGTGGTCTCGTTTTGGGGTTTCTTACCGGTTATGATCGCCCTATTCACTCATGTTTAACAACGGAAAAATGAAAAATACAATTATAAACCCCAGTTACTTCTTATGGGTACCGATGGTATTTTTGATGCTATCTTGTGAAGATGAAGACCATCTTAGGCCCGGGCCGTCCATATTTGTGGAGGACGGCATCACCAACGAGGTGGAAAAAATAGGGGAGACTTTCGTCAAAACCATTAGGATCAGCGCATCGGCCGGCTTAAGATCGTTGGAAGTGACACTCGATGGCGCAGCTTTTGATAGTAGAAGCTATGAACCCGGCACTTTCCTTGATGATTTTGGACTGGAGTATTCCATAGCATTGGACACAAACCTGGTCGGAAATACCTTGAGCTTTGTGCTTACCGCCACGGACCTGGAAGATCGTACTACCGAACCCTTTACGCTCTCCTTAGGCATCCGCGAAAAAACATTTGATGTGGAAGATGAGACTGCCGGGGGTACAACGGTCAAAAGATTAGTGGCCTTCGGGGGTGATGTAGCCAGGGTCGATGAGAACCTTACCCTCGATAGCAACCAGCCATGGATATTAGACGGACCCACCGTGATCACGGATGAAGCTACACTCACCCTTGAACCCGGCACGATCATTTACGGTGATAGCGCTTCTTTCTTAGCCATACAACCCGGCGCCACCATACAGGCGGAAGGTACTGCTAGAGAACCCATCGTTTTCACTTCCTCAGGAGTGCTGGCAGGATCGGGGCAAGAATCAGCAGGGGATTGGGAAGGACTATACATTTTAGGGAACGGCCAGGTCAATCTTACCGGGAATGACCTCAACCTAGGCGCTGCCGGCACTTTCGGTGGGCAAGATGATGAAGAAAGCAGCGGCAGGCTGAGCTACGTGCGGGTGGAATATGCCGGGGGCGGTAATGCTGACGCCGCCATCATCTTGAATGCCGTAGGATCAGGGACAAGGATAGATCATATCCAGTCATTTAACAGTGGGAATGCCGGGATACAGGTCTTCGGAGGCACGGTAAACGTACGAAACGCCGTAGTAGTAGGGGCACTGGACCATTCCTTTAATTGCCGGCACGGATGGAGAGGTTTTGGCCAGTTTTGGGTGGCCCAGGCCTTGGCCAACGAAGACGATCCCAGGGCACTCGAAGTGAGAAACAATGATGCCGCTTTTGACGCTTTGCCCAGGACGGCACCTGTCATTTCCAACTTTACCCTCGTCGGCCCGGGAGAAGAAACTAAAAATGAAGTCCCGGAAAAAGGAAACCGGGGACTACGCATTCGGCAAGGCGCTTCAGGGCAATACCATAACTTCTTAGTCACACAATTCCCGGATGATGCTATTCGGCTAGACAACGACGCTGACAACAGCGTGGTGCTTACCCACGGCCACTCTTGGGACAATGACGATAACTATGCCCGGGAAGCCCAAACCCGTTTCGACGATCCGGCCAATACCCTTTTTGACACTCCCGTAGGGTCCGTAGATGTCAACCAATGGGTAGGATCCACTGCCACAGCCGCGCTGGACGCTTCCACCCTAGGAGAATGGTTTGACCCGGTCAGCTTTATCGGGGCTATAGCGTCTGCGGAAAACGACTGGACGGCCGAAGGGGAATGGTGTAAAAATGAGGACGGCAGTATTCGATAAAAAAATGCGTAGTAAGGGGGAATGTGCAGGGAATATTCCCCCAACGATCACACAATCAAATGCGAAATAACAATAAGAATAGGAGGGCCTTCATCTCATCTTTGTTTGGCAAAAGCACACCCCAGGAATTCGAGGAAGCCTTGCTGGATGGACCCCGGTCAGGTTTGAAGATAACCAGTATCAAAGTGTTTCACCCCAAGCCCGAGCCCAAGGTGAGCAACAGCGCCGTTTACGTCAAGATTGAGACCAACGAGGGCGTCTCGGGTTGGGGAGAGGCAGATAAGGATTACAAACTCATCTGCTGTGATTTTATTGAAAAAGTGCTCAAGCCGCATTTCTTAGGCAAAGATCCTTTTCAAATCGATAAACTCTGGACGCTGGCCTATTTCAAAACCTATTCGCAAGGCGCCCACGGACTGTTGGCGGGCGCCCTTTCCGGGATAGATATCGCTTTATGGGACCTAAAAGGCAAGGCTCTTAACGTGCCTGTTTACAAGCTGTTGGGCGGTAAGTTTAAAAGCAGGATCAAGTTATACGGCAGCTTTGGGGCCAATATCAAGAGCCACGAAAAAGAACAATACGGTCGTAGTGGCAAAAAAACACCACTCGAAATGGCTAAAATAGCTGCGGACTATGTGGATCAAGGTTATGAAGCCATTAAAGTACGGATGCAGATCCGCCAGCTGAATATCGATCCAAATCCTGACCCTTCATTCGAAACTGTCAAAGAAGTGCGAAAGGCCGTGGGAGACGATATCACGATCTTTTTTGACGCCAATAATGGCTACACCGCCCACCGCGCCATTGAACACGGTCAAAAGCTTAGGGAGTGGTACAACATTGCTTCGATAGAAGAGCCTGTTACGATGAACAATTACCATGAACTGAAGGAGGTTTCCGAAGCATTGGATTTCCCAATAACGGCGGGAGAGCACGAGTACACCCGTTGGCACTTTCGCGACCTGGTCACGATCGGCGGCGTAGACATCCTTAACCCAGACTTGATCAAATCCTCTGGTATCTCCGAATGCAAAAAGATAGCGGCTTTGGGCCAAGCCTTTGATAGGCGATTTATGATCCATAATGCATACCCCGGGTTGGCCACGGCCACGGCGTTGCATTTTGTGACCTCTTGCCCCAATGCCGCCGAATACCAAGAGTATGCGGGGCCTAGGTATTGGATGGGATTGCAGAAGTATTTCAAAAACGAACTGAAAGTGGATAAGGGCCACCTCGCCGTTCCCGGGGCCACGGGGTTAGGGATGGAGGTGGACGAAAAAGCGATCACCAAGGCGAACATTTACCAGCCTTAAAAGATGGAAGAAATGATCAACCTTACACGCAAAGAATTCCTTAAAGCCTCGGGGGGATTAGGTATGCTCAGCCTTATGCCTTTCAACGAATGGAATAAAGCGATCCCTGGACCACGCACCTCGTTTGCTTCCCAACCCAACGTTACCATCCGTTCCATAGACCCATTTCTCATGCCAGGCCATGCCGCCCTTTTTGTCAGGGTCACCTCCAGCGAAGGCGTCATAGGATGGGGTGAGGCTAATAGAAATTACGCCCCGATCGTGCTAGGCATGATCAACGAGTTGAAGGGAAGGGTAGAGGGCAAAAGCGTTTGGGATACCGAATACTTGTGGAGCCTCATGTTCTTCAAAGAGGTAGACGCCGGCCAGAATGGTTTACTGGCAGGAGCAATTGCGGGCATAGATCATGCCTTGTGGGATTTAAAGGGTAAACTCCTTGGGCAGCCGGTTTGGTCATTGCTAGGAGGCCCGTACAGGGAAGAAATCAAAGTTTACGGTAGTTGTCATGTCGACCTAGGGCTCCCCAACCCTGGTTTACAAGCGGCGCACAGGGCCGAAGAGCTGGTTGAAAAAGGATACGATGCGGTAAAGATAAAAATGCAAGCCCGAGAACTAACCCCATCCCTCACCCCGGGTGTTTCACCAGGACTGACCCGTGAAGTTCGTCAAGCTGTTGGCGACCAGGTCACCGTGTTTTTCGACGCTAATAACAATTACCCTGTCAATAAAGCCATCCGGGTAGGAAAAACGCTGTACGAAAAGTACAACATAGCTTCTTTTGAAGAACCTGTCGACGCCCATAATCTCAAAGGCCTTGCGCAGGTAGCCGATGCTCTGGATATACCGGTAGCAGCGGGTCGGCATGCATTTAACCGCTGGCAATTCAAAGAGCTTATCTTGCGAGGAAGGGCGGATAGGATCCACCCCGGGCCTTGCCAGGCAGGAGGGATCACAGAAGCGACTAAGATCGCCACGGTAGCGTCAGCATTTGACGTACCCGTCATGTGCCGCCATGAAGGGACCGAACTGGCGGCGGCCGCAATGTTCCATTTTTCTGCCGCTATTCATAATGCCAGTGACTTCCAAGAGTACGACCTGGCAGGAAGAAGCGAAAGCGTTTTGCAAAGATATTTTAAAGACCAACTGGCGTATCAAGCCGGGCAAGTCACCCTGCCCAATGGACCGGGGCTAGGACTCGAACTTAATGAATCTCAAATCGAACGGGATAAGATCAACTGATCTTTACGGGCGATCAAGCAAATACAAAACCTATCAAATAATGAATGATCTAACAATAACAATAGACAGCACCCCAATAACCGATTACTTAATAACCAATAACTAAAATGGCACTAGTAAACTTTAAACAAATGCTCCGTATCGCTCGAAGTGGCGGTTATGCGGTAGCGGCCTTCAATCCCGTAGATTATGCCTCGATGAGGGCTATGGTAGAAGCAGCGGAAGAAATTGACGCCCCCTTGATCATGCAAACTTCGGCAAAAACGATCCGGTATTACGGTCATGAGCCTTTGGCGTCGTGGTATAAACAATTGGCAGGAGAGTCCCCCGTACCGGTAACACTCCATTTGGACCATGGCAAGGACCTGGATATGATCAAAAAATGTATAGAAACCGGTTGGACCTCCGTGATGATCGATGCCTCCGACCGCCCTTTCGAGGAAAACCTCGAGATCACCAAACAGGTCTATGACATGGCTACGGCAGGGGGGCTGGCCATCGAGGCAGAGATCGGGGAGATCGGTGGAGTAGAGGAGGACATCATAGTAGCAGAAGAGGATGCACACCTCGCCAACCCGGATGAAGCGGAGCGTTTTTGCAAAGAATTCGACCTGGGTGTATTTGCCGCCGCCATAGGCACTGCCCATGGATACTATCATGGAGAGCCCAAGGTAGCCTTCGACTTGATCGAAGAAATATACCAACGTACCCAAACGCCTATGGCCCTTCACGGGGGCACCGGGCTGGACGAGGAGACCATTGCACGGTGTATCTCGCTGGGGTGCGCCAAGGTGAACATCTCTACCAACCTGAAACACATCTTTGTAGACAGCTTTGCACAATACCATGTAGATCACCCCAAGGATTACGAGCCTCTAAAGGTGCTGGGAGCCCAGTTCGAAGCTATGAAAGAGCTGTTCCGCGCTAAAATGACCGAGTTCGGCGGAGCCGGGAAAGGCGCTGCCATGTTAGGAGAGATCCAAAAGCAAAGCGTATGAAAGCATTGATTTTTGATTGTGACGGGGTATTGGTAGACACCGAGCGTGACGGCCACCGCGTGGCATTTAACCAAGCCTTTAAGAAAAACAAGATCGATGCAGAATGGGATGTCGAGCGCTACGGTGAACTGCTAAAAGTGGCTGGCGGCAAAGAGCGAATGAAACACTTTTTTGAAGAATACGGTTGGCCCGAAAGCATCGCAGATAAGGGATCGCTTATCAAATCCTTGCATGCCGATAAAACGGAACTTTTCATGAAGATCATCGAATCCGGGGAACTTGCCGTACGCCCCGGCATCAAGCGCATTATCGACGAAGCCATTGAAGAAGGTATTACGTTGGCCGTATGCTCCACTTCCAATGAAAAAGCGGTAAGGGCCGTGGTCCATCACCTGCTGGGACCGGGACGAGAGGTGAAATTCGCAGGAATATTCGCTGGCGACATAGTCGCCAAGAAAAAACCGGATCCGGCCGTCTATAATTTGGCCAAGGACGAGCTTTCGCTAGACCCTAAGGACTGTATGGTCATCGAAGACAGTAGAAATGGCCTATTGGCCGCCACCCAAGCAGGGATGAGCTGTGTAGTAACGACCAGCACTTACACCACTGAAGAAGACTTTACCGAAGCGGACCAGGTCGTTCCCGAGCTAGGCGATGATCCTGCCCGGGTCACATTGGCGGACCTGCATCAAATTGTACAAAAAAAGAATAACGCATAATGCCCGAAAGATGAAAACATTCGATTTACACGATGTCGAAGCTGTAGTGAAGAGCATAGCCAATACAGCGATCGCCAATGAAAAATACTTTTCAGACCTTGATGCCGCCGCTGGAGATGCTGATTTCGGCGTTTCGCTGGCCACCGGCTTTAAAGTGGTGCTAGACAAATGGGAAGAGTATGATCGTAGCTCCATCAATGCCTTCTTATTAAAGGTCAGCATGGTCATCACCGGCAATGTAGGAGGAAGCTCCGGGCCGCTATGGGGTACAGCCTTCATGCGGGCGGGCATCAAAGCCAAGGGGAAAGAAGAGATCAGCCTCCTTGACGTAGCCTCTATGATGCGTTCTGCCATAGAAGGCATTATGGCCCGCGGAGGCGCCAAAGTAGGGGACAAAACCCTTATTGATGGCCTTATCCCCGTGGCGGAGGTGTTTGAACAACACGCCCAAGACAAAGACCATACAGGGGTGATAGCCATGGCCACTAAGGCCGCTGAAGATGCCGTAGAGACCACGAAAGACTGGGTGGCAAAACGCGGCAGGCAATCGTTTACCGGTGAGCGAAGCGCTGGTACTCCCGACCCCGGTATAGTAGCCATCGCCACCATCATGAAAAACCTCGAAACCGTAGGACAAGAATGAACGAGGCTCAAATCATTGAAATTCAGCGTAATGATCTACCGTGGGCCAAAACCGGAACAACATGAAAGCCAGGCACTCCCTGTTTCAAACCACCGGCTCTTTGACTCAATACTCAATACCAAGGACTCAAGACTAATCCACTAATCCACTAAACATACATTCAATATGAAAAAATTCGTTAACGACCCCGCTAATTTTGTACCCGAAATGATGGAAGGCCTTATCATGGCCAACCCGGGAAAACTAAAATATGTCAAAGAATACAATATCATTTACCGCGCCGATCTTAATCCTAACGACAAGGTGCCTATTGTACAAGGCTCGGGCAGTGGGCACGAACCGGCCCATATCATGGCGGTGGGGAAAGGCATGTTAGATGCCGCCGCTCCCGGTAATGTATTCGCGGCGCCCCCGGTGGATTATGCCTTCGAATGCCTGAAGCTTATGAATTCGGAAAAAGGAGTGCTATACATTGTCAATAACTACCAAGGGGATAAAATGGCTTGGGAAATGGCCAAAGAGATGGCCGAAGCAGAAGGAATAAAAGTGGGCGCAGTCGTCATCGATGATGATGTAGCGGTGGAGAACAGCACCCACACCTTTGGCAGGAGAGGAGTGGCCGGTAACTTCTTCGCCATAAAAGCCTGCGGTGCAGCCTCTGGGAATGGAGCCAGCCTGGAAGAGCTGGTAGCCTTGGGGAATAAGGTGAATGACAATGTGAGAAGCATGGGAGTAGCCCTGAGCTCCTGTACACCGCCGGCCAAAGGCGAGCCCATCTTCGAATTGGGAGAAGATGAAATAGAAGTAGGCGTGGGAATACATGGCGAACCGGGTAGAAGAAGGGATAAAATAAAATCCGCAGATGCCATCGTGGAAGAGATCTTCGACGCAGTGTACAAAGACCTTCCCTTCCAATCGGGGGATAGGGTGGCCCTGATGATCAACGGGCTGGGAGGTACCCCTATCAGCGAACTGTATGTCCTCTACCGCAAAGCCGCACAGCTTTGTGAAGGCAATGGCTTGAAAGTGGTAAGAAATTATGTAGGAGAATACTGCACCTCGCTCGAAATGGCAGGTGTCTCATTGACCCTGCTTAAGTTAGACAATGAACTGGAAGAACTGCTTGCCGCCCCGGCAGAGTGTGCCATACGGGTATTCTAGGATTTTCGAGTCATAGATATACACATCATAGTAATCGTAATATGCCACTTTCCTTGCAAGCCCTCCTGGCTTTTATGCCCATTTTAGCCGCCGCAGTCCTAATGGTGGGATTTTCCCAACCCGCCAAGCGAGCCATGCCCATCGTCTATTTTTTAGCCGTGGGGATCGCCTATTTTGCTTGGGAGATGGGCATAATCAACGTGATAGGCTCCACGATCCAAGGATTTTTTATTACGTTCAACATTCTTTATATCATATTCGGGGCTCTGCTACTGCTTAATACGCTGAAGTATTCTGGCGCCATTACGGTTATCCGGAACGGTTTTTCAGATATCAGCGCCGACCGCCGGGTGCAGATGGTCATTATTGTCTGGCTGTTTGGTGCTTTTATCGAGGGTGCGGCTGGTTTTGGTACGCCAGCCGCGCTTACCGCCCCGCTGCTCGTGGCATTGGGCTTCCCGGCAGCTACCGCGGTCATGTTGGGTATGATGGTCCAAAGTACACCGGTCACATTCGGCGCCGCCGGCACCCCTATCTTAGTCGGGGTGAATGGAGGGCTGGAACATCAAGCACTCACGGATAAGCTGGCCGCTTCGGGGCTCTCTTTTATGGATTACTTGCAGATCATCACCGTGGAGGTGGCCATTATTCATGCTTTGGTAGGCACCCTGATGCCTTTGTTCATGTCTGCCATGATGACACGCTTTTTTGGGCGTAACAAGTCTTGGAAAGAAGGGCTTTCCATTTGGCCTTTTGCCTTGTTTGGGGGGCTAGCCTTCACCATTCCCTATGCTTTTACCGGGATATTGCTCGGGCCGGAATTCCCGAGCCTGCTAGGCTCTTTAATAGGCATGGCCATTGTCATTTATGCCGCTCGCCGTGGCTTTTTGTTACCCAAAGATACTTGGGATTTCGCCCCGGAAAAGGATTGGCCTAAAAGCTGGATGGGCAGTTTAAAAATGGACTTGGGTGAGATCCAAGGGCAGAAAAAGATGGGCTTGGTCAAAGCATGGATACCTTACTTGTTAGTCGCCTTATTCTTAGTGCTAAGCCGGCTGAACCAGTTACCCATCAAGTCCTTGCTGAGTGCCTTTGCCATAGAATGGAATGACATTTTAGGTACAGGTATCAACGGCTCTACCACCATACTCTACCTGCCCGGCACCATCCTGTTGTTCGTTGTATTCATTACCTATTTCTTGCATGACATGCAGCCAAAGGGTTTAGTGGCCGCCTTTAAAGATTCCGGCAGGATCATACTAGGTGCAGGGTTCGTTTTGATCTTCACGGTTCCCATGGTCCGTGTGTACATCAACTCGGGGATGAACGAAACCGGGCTTTCCAGCATGCCCATTGCCATGGCAGAATGGGTAGCGGGAAATGTAGGGTCAGTGTGGCCTCTTTTTGCTCCCACCATAGGGGCCTTAGGCGCTTTTATTGCGGGGTCAAATACGGTGAGCAACTTGATGTTCAGCCTCTTCCAGTTTGGAGTCGCTACTTCGCTCTCGTTGTCAGCGAGTATGATCGTGGCATTGCAAGCCGTAGGAGCAGCTGCCGGTAATATGATCGCCATTCATAACATCGTGGCCGCTTCGGCTACCGTGGGGCTGCTCGGGCAAGAGGGGAAAACCTTGCGAAAGACCGTCATTCCTACCTTGTATTATGTAACGGTGGCAGGTGTGCTCGGGCTCATTGCTATTTTTATTTTGGGCGTGACAGACCCATGGATGTAATCATTAACCTTCATTAAACAATGGATCACTAATATCGAATACGAATGGATAAACCTTTAAATCATTTCATCAAGCCTGGCCTCGTGCATTTCATGGCCTACCCTGTACTGCTGGGGGAAGGACCGGTATTAGAAACACTTGGGGCGATCCTGGATGATCATTTCTTTGACGTGGTGGAGATCACGTGGATAAAAGACCCTGAAGTAAGGGCCCAAGCGCGGCAAATGCTGGAGACCAGTGGCATAGAGGTGAAGTATGGCGCGCAACCCAGGCTACTGAGCCAAAAGCTAGATCTCAACCATTTAGAAGATGCCGAACGCCTGGAAGCCGTCCAAGAGGTGAAGGCAGCCGTAGATGATGCGGTGGACATGGGTATTCATGATATTGGCATCCTCAGCGGAAAGTATGCCGGGGAAGAAAAGAAGGGAAAATCCATGGACCAGCTCGAGCGATCTTTGGATGAGATTTGCGCTTACGCAGCTTCCAAGTCTGCCCATATCGTCTTGGAAGTGTTTGACCAAAAGATAGACAAAGCCTGTCTTATTGGGCCCGCGGCCGATGCGAAGGAGATCGCTGCCAGGGTCACCGCGAAGCATAACAATTTTGGTTTAATGGTAGACCTTAGCCATATCCCATTATTACATGAATCCCCGGCAGAGGCGCTGCAGCCTGTAAAAGAATACGTCCGCCATATCCATATCGGGAATTGCTATATGAAGGATACAGACAACGCCGCCTATGGTGACCTGCACCCGCGCTTTGGCTATCCCGGCGGGGAAAATGATGTGCCCGAGATTGTAGAATTTTTACGCGAACTTTTCGAGATCGGTTACTTAAAAAAAGATGGTTCTTCACGAGCCATCGTATCGTTTGAAGTAAAACCGGTAGGTAGTGAAGCCCCTGGCTTGGTGGTAGCCAACACCAAGCGCAAATTAGAAGCAGCATGGCAGGAATTAACCCTTTAAAGTACAAATTGAACTTAATGTAACACTTAAAAACTATGTCTTAAATCCTAGGTATTCTCTTTTAAACACATGACAAAACCAAAGATATTATTGACCCGCGAACTGCCTCCGAAAGCCATGGAACTGTTGAACGATCGTGTTTCGGCAGAACTTCTCAACAGCGATAACGTCACGAAAGAATCCATCATGGAAGGGTTAAAAGATAAACAGGCCCTGTTGTGCCTGCTGACGGAAAACATCGATGCCGAGATCTTGGCGGCAAGTGCACATATAAAGGTGGTAGCCAATGTAGCCGTGGGGTTCAACAACATTGATGTGACTAAAGCTACCGAGCTTAAGATCCCCGTAACGAATACCCCGGGCGTATTGACGGAAACCTCCGCTGACCTGGCGTTTGCCCTGCTCATGGCCAGCGCTCGTCGTATCACGGAATCCGAGCGATACTTGCGGGACGGCAAATGGCACGGATGGGGGATCTTACAATTTTTAGGTACCGATGTTTACAATTCTACCTTAGGCATCGTAGGCATGGGGCGCATTGGCAAAGCCGTGGCAAGACGGGCACAGGGCTTCAATATGCGGGTAGTGTATTGGAACAGGACCCGGCTGGCCGAAGAGGAAGAAAGAGCACTTGGTGTGACTTACGGACCGTTGGAAGAGGTGTTGCGCCGGTCGGATTTTATATCCGTCCATACGGCCTATAACCGTGAGACCCATCATTTTATTGGCGCGGAGGAATTCATGCTTATGAAAAATACCGCCCATATCATCAATACCGCCCGTGGACCGATCATCGATGAAAATGCCTTGGTAGAGGCCCTTAAAAACAAAGAGATCGCCGGGGCCGGCCTGGATGTATTTGAAGAAGAGCCAAAAGTACATCCCGGGTTACTGGAGATGGATAACGTAGTACTGCTACCACACATAGGCAGTGCCACGATCGCGACGCGGACCAAAATGGCAACGATGGCGGTTGAAAACTTGGTGGCTGCTTTGGAAGGAAAAACTCCACCAAATGTGGTCAACCCTGTGATTTATGATTAGCTTGTAGGTAAGGTATGTCAAAGATTTGGAACCAGGGATCAATGCCATATATTAAATGGCCTTCGCACCCCTAACCCCTAAAGGGGAAAACTAACGCGCGCTGGATTTCCCCTTTAGGGGTTAGGGGTGCGAGTGAAAGGCCAAACTTAACGGCAATGAAGTTAAAATATGAAAAATGAAACCAAGGAAATAATTTTTGAATGGAAGATCGTAGCGCTCAATATCACATCTACCCAATTTCATATTTCATATTTCTGATTTCATATTTAGATATTCTTTGTCTACAAACAAAAATTTGACTAAACAGAACCAGTCACCCATTAAACATCAATCCTATGTCACCTTTCGTCAGTGAAATCATCGGTACGGCTATCCTCCTCCTTCTTGGGAATGGTGTGGTGGCTAACGCATTGCTTAAAGGATCCAAAGCGTTTGGCAGCGGGTGGATCGTGATCACTTTCGGATGGGGTATAGCCGTGTTCATGGCGGTGTTCATCGTTGGTCCCTACAGTGGCGCACATATTAACCCGGCGGTGACCGTGGGGTTAGCGGCGGCAGGTAAGTTTGATTGGGCCCAGGTACCGGTGTACATCGCAGCACAAATGATCGGTGCCTTTATTGGGAGCAGCCTGGTGTGGGTGCATTATCGCCTGCATTATCGCGATACCGAAGATCCAGCCATGATCCTAGCCACTTTCAGTACCGGGCCGGCGATCCGTTCTACGTGGGACAATTTGGCCTCAGAGATCATCGGCACATTCGTCTTGGTGTTTGCCGTGCTGTACATCACCGGGCCGTCCATGGGCGGAGAGCCCGGTAGCTTAGGCTCACTGGATGCACTGCCTGTCGCCCTGGTGGTGCTGGGGATCGGTCTGAGCTTAGGTGGTCCCACGGGGTATGCTATCAACCCTGCCCGGGACTTAGGGCCAAGAATTGCCCATGCCCTCTTGCCCATCGCCAATAAAGGCAAAAGTGACTGGTCCTACGCATGGATACCGGTAGCGGGGCCAGTGGCAGGAGGGGTGCTGGCAGCAATTGTATTTAATGTTTTGCAGTAAAATGAAGTTTTAAATGAAAATGAATTTGAATCAACAAGGAAAAGTTATAGGGATATTGATCGTTTTTCACCTGCTGCTGGCGAGTGAAGCCGTACACGCACAACAAGAGAAAAGTGTGAGGCTAAGCCCCGTGTGGGTGAGGGTAGCCGATCTGTACGGGGAGTACGGCTCCGTAGAAAGTGCCGAATTCTCCAAGGATAATCGTTACATCGTGTCCGGGACCAAGTTCGATAACCAAGTGGTGATGTGGCGAACTTCAGACGGCACGGAGCTTTGGCGCGCCGAAACAGACGAGGAGATCGAACGTGTGGGATGGGCCCCGGATGGCTCCGTGGTGGCTTCTTGCAGCGAAGATTACCTAGTGCGTATTTACGATGCCAAAAGCGGTGAATTGCTCAAAAAGCTCCAGCACACCCAAGGTATAGATGCACTCACTTGGTCAAATAATGGAACTTGGCTGGCTACCGGCGAGGAGGAATCCGGGGAAGGGGTAGGTAAGATCCGGGTATTCAACATGCCTGGGGGAACACTGCAATACGAGGTAAATCATGGAGCAACCGTGAACTCCTTACATTTCAGCAGCGATGACAAGTATATCGTTTCTACCGGTGATAACTCCGAGGCCCGGGTTTGGGATGTGCAAAATAAGATGGAACTTGTTAAAACCTTTAAAGCCGATGAGAAAGAAGGCGGTGTTACCGTTCGTTTCTCACCCGATGATAAATACGTGGTATCCTCCGGCTTTTATGGGGAGATCTACGTTTGGGAAGTAGCTTCCGGCAGGAAAATACGGCAGTTTAACAACACCGGCCAAAAGATAGAGACGATTGATTTTACACCGGACGGCAAATATCTCCTTACCGCCGGGAATGATCCCTACATACGTATCCTTCGTATGGAAACCATCCTGGACGAAGCGATGAAAAGGATACCCGTGGCATGGCAGTCGGACGTCATCGACGGGGCTGAATATCTCGATTTCAATTCGGACGGCAGCTTCTTGGTATCTGCGCACCAAGACGGCACCATTCGCCTGTGGAATTTCATGTCAGAGGACCCCAACATCAATCGCCTGCAACATAGCATGGTGAAAAAAAGGCAAGACAAGAACATGCGAGGTGAAAAGAACTGATTGTCACGGGTGTCAAGTTAAACCTTAAATGAAGTACCGGGTACAATTTGAGCTGTTTGAAGTATGGACCAGTCGGCAATCAGCAAAGGGCAGTAGGCAAAAAAATGGAAGTTACCGATAGCGCATTGCCGACTGCCAACTTTAAGAATGGGATGGGAAAAAATAGTCCCATTACACTTAACGATAGCCCGATCCTATCTATGTGACGTGCTAATGACTGTGCCAAATTCTTTCTCAAGTATGTCAATTCACAAGCCATAAAAACAAACAAAAAACATCCGTACCCCCGATTTATAAACACTAACAAATCATGAAAAGAAGAAATTTCGTCAGATCCGTAGCGCTCTCTACCGGGGTAGCTGCTACAGCCGTACCCGCCATCGCCGGCGCCACGAAAGAAAACCCTAAGACCCAGCGTAAGAAAAAGCGATTGCTTGGTCCCCTGCACATTTCCAACGGCCCCATGCTAGGCGCTCCGGGCCCCACACAAATGGGCATTTGGGCTCGAACTACGGAACCCGGGCAGTTCAGGGTCCGGTATGGCACCCATCCCAACATCTTGGACCAGGTCTCCGAAACCGTGGAAACTACTTTAGAGCATGATAATGCTACCTATGTGATTTTGAAAGACCTAAAACCCGGCACCAAGTATTACTATGAAGTACAGGTAAAAGACGAGATCGTTAACGAGTTGAGAAAGGGATCTTTTAAGACTTGGGCAGCGGAAAATGATTACCGAAATTCATCGGATAATCCCCAAGGGCTTTACAATTTCAGCTTCATAGCCGCGGCCTGTGCCCGGCAGCGCGAGGATAAATCCGCCGGGTACGTTCCGCATAGGACCATGTTGGAAAATCATGCCGAGAAGGTAGACTTCTTCATTCATAACGGGGATTTTATCTACGAAGAAGGCCGCGACACCACGGTGGGCGAATGGCTCGACGAGGTGGGAGAAGACGAAGAGGATATTCCCACCAAAGTGAAGATCGCCCCGACGATCGTCGGGGGGTGGGAGAACTACAAGATCTACACCTCTCGCAATCCTAATTTGGCAGCTTTCCACAAGCATGTGCCTTCCTATTATATGTTCGATGATCATGAGATCTTGAACAATGTGTTCGGCGCTTCAAAAGCAGGATTTCCCGGGAGGAGAGCACTCTGGCGAGACATAGGCCTGCAAGCCTGGTACGACTACGTGGCCTGGAGTAACCCAACCGATTTTCCGAAAGATCTTCATTTCGGCAAGGCCAAGCTCAAAAAAGGGAATAATGTTTTAACGGATACGAATGCAGATTTCACAAAACTGGACTTGGAAAACACCAGTGCCTTGCATATCCACTGGGGTACGGAAAACGCCGGTAGCCCGGGCAATAAGCTGGACATAGCCGCCCCGGCAGACCCTAATGCCTTGGTCTACAAAATTGAAAAGGTCATCGACAAAACGAAGCTACAAATATCGCCTACGCCCAAGGCCAATACTACTTCTTCGTATTCCATAGGCAGTTACAATCATTTCTCATTCCGTAAGGCCAATTGTGAATTCTTCGTACTCGATACCCGGGGCCACCGTGAAGACCCGATCGTAGGAGAATACACCGATGGCCGGGATCCGAAAATGCTGGGAGATAAGCAGCTGCAATGGCTAAAAGAGAGCATGGCGAAAAGTGATGCAGAGGTGTTTTTTATCGTATCTTCCGTGAACCTGGTCATCCCCCATGCGAGCAGTGATCCGCTGGGCAGGGGAGACGTAGGCGCCAGTGAAGAGGCTTGGACCGGCTATGTAAAAGAACGCGACGAACTGGTCGACTTCTGGGACGGCCTAGGCAAACCTGTATTGGTGATCACGGGTGACCTCCACAACGCCTTTGGCGTGAAAGTGACCGATCGCGTATGGGAGTTTTGCAGCAGCCCGCTTACATCGGATAACCAGCACACGCTGCGCGTGGAAGGCAACCGGCCGAACAACGGCAAGTACAATTCACAGGGGCGAGAGGTGGAGATCCGGTGGTCTACCTTCTACACGGAAGCCACCCCGCGTTCCATGCGGCGCCAGCCGGTATATGCCGTATTCCAGGTCAATAACGTATTCAACAATCCCAAAGAGCAGGGGCAAAACCATTGGGTAGCCTACCAGCACCCCCAAGTAGTAGTGCAGTACTACGATGCGCTACGGGGGGACTTGCTCTATGCTGAAACGATTTTGGCAGGTGTGACAGGAAATTCGTAAGGAAAGCCTTGCATTTACACGTCCTATCAATAAACGAACGACAGCTATGAAAATATTTGGCATAGGAGCGAACTACCAGCCTGAGGGGGAAACCCGTCTTCCCGGGGAAGACCTGATGATCTTTCCAAAACAACCTACTTCTCTTCATTCCGGGAATACCTTCACGTACCCCGCTTTCAGTGATCACGTGGTGTATGAGCTAGAGGTAGTGATAAAGATCAACCAAACGCTGAAAGACGCTACCCCCCAGCAGGCCTTAGAAAGCTTTGACGAAGTAGCGCTGGGCATCGACTGGACTGCCAAAGATGAACAGCGAAAAGCAAAGGAAAAAGGCTGGCCGTGGACCTTCGCCAAAGGTTTTGACCAAGCAGCGTTTATCGGCGAATGGCTGCCGAGGGGCGAATTTGAAGATATTCAAAAGGTAGACTTGGTCTTCAAGGTCAACGGGGAGGTCAAGCAATCCGGGAATACCGGCCGTATGATCTCTTCCTTTGAACATACCCTCACCTATATTTCAAAGTATATCACCCTTACACCCGGTGATCTTATTTATACCGGCACGGTCCCCACGCCCGGGCCTATTCAAAAAGGCGATCATTGTGGGGGTTGGATAGGAGAGACCCAGTATTTAGACTTTAAAGTGGTGTAACAGATCTAGAAGACCCTCCAGGTTTCAAAAACCCGGAGGGTCTCAGCCAAGCGAAACAAACAAAATGAAAAACCGAAGCAAAATGCAAATTTGGGGCTTATACCTCGGGATAGCCCTCTTTTTTTTAACGTTGATACTTTTTAATCCTGACCCGGACAATCCTTTGATCGGCCAGATGGCCGCCGTAGTGGTCCTCATGGCGGCCTGGTGGGTGACAGAGGCCATCCCCTTGGCCATCACCGCGCTTTTACCGATGATCTTGTTCCCGCTCTTTGGGATCAACTCACCGAAAACTACCGCCGGCGCGTACATGAATTCCATTATTTTCCTGTACATCGGTGGATTTTTGGTGGCGCTGGCCATGGAGCGGTGGAACCTGCACCGGAGAATAGCCTTGAACATCATCTACAAGATCGGTAAAAACCCCGCAAAACTGATCTTTGGGTTTATGGTAGCCGCGGCCTTCCTGTCCATGTGGATCTCCAATACCGCCACCGCCGTGATGATGCTCCCGATCGGTATGGCCATTATAGGCAAGCTAGAAGAGGAGTTTGACGCAGAAAACGCCCGGAAAATGGGCTTGACCTTGCTCTTAGGCATCGCTTACGGGTGCTCCATCGGTGGTGTGGCCACTTTGGTAGGTACCCCGACTAATTTGGCATTTGCCAAGATCTATACGGAAATGTTCCCCGAAGCCGAGCCCATAAGCTTTGGCCAGTGGTTCATCTTCGGCCTTCCGCTCTCCATCATCGTTTTGATCATATCCTGGTATATGCTGGTAAAATGGGTGGCACGTATCCCCAAGTCCCTCAATGTAAATGTATCCGTAGTAAAAACAGAGCTCGACGCCTTGGGAAAAATGAGCTTTGAAGAAAAAGTAGTAGTGACTGCCGGTAGCCTTACCGCCCTTCTTTGGATCTTCCGGAAAGACCTTTCCGTAGGAAGCTTCCATCTGCCCGGCTGGTCGGGCATTTCCTCGTTATTCGAAATCGTAGATGACTCCACCGTAGCGGTATTTATGGCCGTACTCCTTTTTATCCTCCCGGTAAAAGACAAAAGCAGCCAGGCCAAGGCTATATTGGAAACCAATGCCATCCGCGACCTACCGTGGACGGCCATCTTGCTCTTTGGCGGTGGCTTTGCCGTAGCAGGAGGCTTTGCTTCCAGCGGCTTGACCGAATACCTGGCCAGCCAATTCAACGCATTTGGCACTATGCCGCTCTGGCTGACGGTACTGATCGCCTGTGCCGGTGTAACATTGGTCACAGAATTTGTGTCGAACATCGCCACCGTACAAATGTTCTTGCCGGTATTAGCCGCTTGGGCCATTGCGCAAGATATGCACCCGCTTTTGGTGATGATCCCCGCCACGATGGTAAGCTCCATGGCCTTTATGATGCCCGTAGCCACTCCACCGAATGCCGTGATCTTCGGCAGCGGCCGCGTAAGTGTCATGGACATGGTCCGGTTTGGCTGGGCGATAAAGATCGTATCGCTGTTGATCGTGGTAGTGCTCATGCTGGCGATGTTTTCAGTGATTGATATCACCGAAGTATTTAATTAGGAATGTAATGAGAGAGCATGATGTCTGCCATATGGATAGGGGCCAAGGACTTTACAACACTACCTAACCTAGCTTCCCTAGCATAACCTAGCGCGGGTTTTCTAAACCCGTGCTTAAGTATATGCAGGTTCTCCGAACCTGCTAGCTACTTTCAAAGGCAACCTAAGGCATAGCACTTATCCTAGGATAACAGTTTTAGCCACCTGTAAGCCGGGTTACAAACCCTAAAAAATATAAGATAGGCACAAGTTACAAAGTCGAGTAGGTAAGGGGAATTTCACCCCAAACCTCTCACAGAACCGTACGTGACAGTCTCCCGTCATACGGCTCTTGTTATAC
>JANQLQ010000080.1 GCA_028280565.1 Fulvivirga sp. | reverse complement strand
GGCGTGCAAAAGAAAATGAACACGGACTTAGAACCTCAAAATCCCGCTTAAACTGCTCATTTCGAGGTTCGCACTACCCGGAACATCTTAAAAATGTTGCCTAGTTTGCTAAAAAATGACGTTTATTAGCAAATCTAATTTTCAAGGATGCCCGTGTGCTTTGAAGCTGTATCAAAGATGGAGGAAGGCCCTCCGGTGGCGGTTTTGCAGGAACAGCCATCAAACTACCTCAAGGTGCTGATTCAGTAATGAGTCGGTACTGAGCGTTGAGGAAAAAAGGTTCTTTAAATAAGAATCAAGTACGTTAATAGAAGATGAACGAAAGTGAACCGTACGAAGAAGTGTCGAAATTGATATACTTTGATATCGAAAAGGGACTTTGGGTTTCAGTCCCTCATCAGCCAATCTCGCATTGGAGTAAAGATCGTGACCTGTGTATAGAGTCTTTATGGTATCCGGCACAAAGGCGGCATGAGCTATTGACAGGCTTTGATACGGAACAAAGGAGATCCAATGACATTAATTATCAGTCATTGGAAGTCGGACCAGCTCATAGTAGTGTTGAGGTCTTCCGAAAGGAAGAAAGAGCGAAGGGGTTGGATTATTCTGAATGTATGTTGAATAACAACCTGAAGATCAGGGAGGATTATGAGACATGACATTAAGTCACAATCGATAAGTAAAGAGCAGGTATGGCATGCGTATCTAGAGGTACGTAAGAAAGGAAAGGCAGCAGGAGTTGATGGCGTCACCTTATCAGCCTATGACCAAGATCGTACCAATTCACTATTCAAGCTTTGGAATAGAATGGCTTCTGGGAGCTATTTTCCTCCAGCAGTGCGAAGGGTGAGGATAGAGAAACAAGGAGGAGGCAACAGACCATTAGGAATACCTACGGTGGACGACCGTATAGCCCAGATGGTTGTGAAGAAGCATCTAGAGCCACTCTTGGAGAAGCAGTTTCATAGGAACTCTTTTGGCTACCGGCCGAACCGAAAAGCGTGTGATGCTGTAGATCAATGTACCACGGAATGTTGGAAAAAGCCTTGGGTAATTGATTTAGATATCAAAGGGTTCTTTGATAACCTGGACCATGACCTTCTGATGAAGGCTTTGAAGAGGCATACCAAGGAAAGTTGGGTTATTCTCTACATTGAACGATGGCTAAAAGCGCCTATTGAGGATGGGGACAGTAATTATCCTCCTGACCGGGGTATACCACAAGGCGGTGTGATCAGCCCTTTATTATCAAACTTGTTTCTACACTATGCATTTGACCTTTGGATGGAGAAGAATTTTCCGGGGATAGTATTTGAACGTTATGCAGATGATATAGTCATTCATTGTATAACTAAGAAACAGTCGGAATATCTTTTAAGTAGGATTAGACAACGATTAGAGACTTGTAAACTAGAGCTTCATCCTAACAAGACAAAAATCGTCTTTTGTAAACAATCCAAGTTTAAAGAACATGATGCTAGTGTCAGTTTTGATTTCTTAGGCTTTACCTATAAACCCCGAAAGATGAAAAATCGGAAACTTGGGGGAATATTCCTGGGATATGGACCGGGGATAAGCAGTAGAGCCGCGAAAAAGATCAACAGGGAATTAAGGCAAATGACCCTTCACAAAAAAGTGAGGTATGAGCTAAGTGACCTGGCTAAGTTGTTAGCTCCCAAATTGAGAGGGTGGATTCAGTATTTTGGAAGAATCAATCTACACAGTTTGAGGTGGCTTATGTTCAGGGTCAATGACCGGTTAGCGCGATGGGCAAGGAAGAGATACAAACGCTATAAAGAGAGCTGGAATAGAGCTCGACTATGGCTCAAAGATGTGTATCGAAATTTTCCAAACTTGTTTATCCACTGGCAATACGGTTTCAAGCCTTAGGTTGAGACTGAATAATAAGAGCCGTATGAATCGAGAGGTTCACGTACGGTTCTGTGAGAGGTTTGGGGTGAAATTCCCCTTACCTACTCGAATGTTTATTGCTGACGTTAAAAACAGGATCAGGAAAAATAGTTTGACCGTCAAATTACACTTGACTGGACACTGAGAATTAAAAGTACTGTGTATAATTCGATTCTACCTGCCAAAACTCTCGACATTTTTGGATCTCCCTTTCCCTGAAGGCTTCGTCCTTTTTTAATTCCCTCCAGTCGCCCATGCCAAGTGATTCACAGAGCTTAAAAAACCGGTCACCCTGGCCATTTTTCTTATCTTGGATCAACGCGCTTAACAGCGGACGGCCCTCCTCATGCTCATCTTCAGAGATTTCGTCTAAGATCTCACCCAGTAGCTGCTTTTCATGCTTAATCTCCATGTTGAGCCCAAGGTCCACCTGGTTGATCAAGCGCCGGTAGGAAATGGGCCCTTCTCCCGTTCGGGCCAGTTGGACAAGCTTGTTACGTATGCGGTAGTTCAATTTCTAAAGTACAGTTTTTTCCATATGGCAGGCCGCAAATATAGAAAAAGATTAAAAATTATTCCTCCCTTCTAACGCTTGTACGACATGGATTACCAGGTCGTTATGACCGCAGTCCAAGAAATGCAATTCACAATGTTCCAGTTTACCGACCAGTTTCTCCAGTCTTCTTGTTTTGATGACCCGGTCATACTTGCCCATCCAAATGTTAACTGGGATATTGTGGTCATTGAAAATATCGGCGATTTGGTCAAGGTCAAACTTTAGCTCTTTAAAAACTACCCAAGAATAATAGACCTGGTATCTTTTGCGGTTGCTATTCATTTGGCGTTCAGCAAATTTTGTCAATCCTTTATCCACGATGTTTAGCTTTTTTAACGCCTTCATCAAATTATGAAAGCGTTGAGGCTTAGTGATCATACTCTTAAAGTACTGCCGGAATATGGGTGGGTACGTGGCGAGGTTGTACCAAAAACTTGTATCAATGCCGTCGGGAGCCATAAGCAAAACCCGTTCTACCCGGGTGGGGAAAGCTTCAAGGGTAGCAAGCACTAACTTACCCCCTAAGCTAAAACCGGCAAGTGTGAAGGAGGAGATATCATAAAACAGCAAGACTTGCGAAAGGATGCGCGTCCAATCCTGTTTGGATAATGTGCGCCCCGTATTTTTCCAAGTACTGCTTCCATGGAAAAACAAGTCGAAGCTATAGAGTGTGTAAGTAGGCGATAAGCCCTGGGCTAAAGGTCCCATGGCTTCGGCATTTTGTCCAAATCCATGGAACGCCAGCAGGGTTTTGGGGCCGCCGGGATACACCTTGTGATTTAAAATACCAAGGTCAGTTTCAATTTGGTGATTTCCAGGTCTCATTATCGGGTTTGGCCCTAGCCCCGGGCTTACCTTCAGTAAAGTTATAGTAGATACGCTGGGTAGGATAGGCAAAATCCACATCATCGCATTTTTGGAATTCGTCCAGTATATCCTTCCAGATCGCATCTTCCGTTACCCTGCGTTTGTTGGGGATGCTCAAGTATCGCATGGTTAGCATCACACCACTATCCTTTACAGCCACATATACGATGGGATCCAGGGTATTATAAAAGATCATGAATTTTTTGGAAGCGTCCATCAGCCTCTTTTGTGCCTCTTTTGTAAAATGGGCGCAATGTTTCGCAACAACTCTTTCTAATATACCTTTAGCCTTCTGCCAATTGCTTTCGAAGGTCACTAAAACACCAATTTCATTCCAAATATGGCTGAATCCTTGGTCATAATTGACTTGGCTTTCGGTAAATACGGTGCCGTTAGGAATATGTATGATCCGCCCTGTACTCTGGTCAGCGTCCACCCAGTTGCCTATTTCGTTAATGGTAAATTGGAAAAAGCGAATATCGATCACATCACCGGCATGGTTCCCGATCTGTACCCGGTCCCCGACGTCAAAGGGTCGCCTTAGAAGAATAAAAAGCCATCCTGCGAAGTTCGTGATCGGGTCCTTCAGCGCGATAGCCAGCCCTGCTGATAAAAGCCCTAAAAACGTAGCCAGGGAATCCATTTGTTTTACCCATACCAGGCTGATCAGTATGATGCCCAAGGTTACTGTAAAGTATTTGACCCCGTTACGCCAATAATAACGGACTTTGGGCTCTTGGATCCTGCCAAAGATCAATTTCAATGTGACAAACCTAAAACCCCATAAGACCATAATAATCGCTAGGGACATCAGGAGTTTTGTCTCAACGGAGGTGGTGCCTAGCTTAGATATTAGCCATTGCTCTATGCTTTCCTCACTCATGGATAAAAAAACGTTGTGCGAAATCAAATATAGCCTGAAATAATGAATTCATGCTTGGACCAGGTCAAGCCATGGGTAAAAGCCCCTTTAAACCTGGATTCAATCTAGGTTTAAGGCTTTTTTTAACAATGAAATGCCCGGATCAATGATCATATCAAGATCTGGGGAGCATTACTGGGTGTCCATAAAATATGTGTGAATCTACGTAATTTAAAACAATATTGTATTGAAATTAGTTAAATACTATAGTTATCATTTCTGGACAATAAATTACGCTTGAGTTTAAGTCAAATTTTTTGGGGATAAAAAAAATGAAGGATCGGGTAACCAAATGCCTTTGGGTACGTTTAGAAACCATGGAAACTTCGAATATGTTAAAAGTTTCCTAAGTTTTTAACCTAAGATGAAAGGAAAAAAAATTGGAGATAAAAGATAAGATCGTGGAGGGAGCAGGCCAGCTTTTTCACAAGTATGGCATCAGGAGCGTATCTATGGATGATATTGCCCGGCACCTTTCCATGTCAAAGAAAACATTGTATCAATATTTCAAAGATAAGGATGATTTGGTGACCACAAGTATGAAAGTACTCTTGGAAGAGGAAAAGGAACAGTTTAAGGCTATTGAAAAACAGTCAGTGGATGCCTTGCAGGAAATGGCCATGTTCACGAACTGTATGCGCAAGAATATGAAAGACACGAGCGCTGCCCTGCTTTTTGACTTGCAAAAGTATCATCCCAACGCTTGGAGAGTATGGACAGATTTTAAAAATGAATTCACAAAAAATTACATTGTGCGCAACCTGGTAAGAGGCATAGAAGAAGGACTGTTCAGGAAAGAAATTGACCCCGAGACCATGGCGATCCTAAGAGTGGAGCAAGTAGAAATGGCTTTTGACGATCGTATTTACCCCTCCAGCAAGTTCGATTTCAGGCAGATACAAGTGGCTTTTTTCGACCATTTTGTACATGGCTTGGTGACCGAAGAAGGTCGTAAGACCTTCCTCCAGTACATGGAACAAGAAAATGATACCAAAACCAATTCAATATTACCACATGAAAATTAGGATGAACATGTTGATCACCGGCCTGGTGCTTATGGCAGCATCAGTAGCAGCACAGCAAAACACCACGAAAGTGACGTTTTCGCTGGAGGAGTGTATTAATTACGCCTTGGAAAACAATGAGACTCTCCGGAACACTCAATTGGATAAGGACATTGCACAAGCGCGTGTACGTGAGACTTTGGCAGATGGTCTTCCGCAATTGAACGCTAACCTGGAACTTGCCTACAATTACAAGATCGCGGTGACCCCGCTGCCCGATTTTATTGCTCCTTCGGTTTACGGGGTTTTATTCGATGAGGCGTTATTGGAACCCCGGGATTTAGGACCTCCAGATATCATACCTACCCAGTTTGGCACGGATTATACCGGGCAAGCGGTGATCTCATTAGAGCAGATGCTCTTTGACGGATCATATTTCGTGGGGCTTAGGGCAGCCCGTACTTATACGGAGTTGAGTAGAAAAGATCATCTTAAGTCTGAAATAGACATAGTAGAAGCCGTGAGTAAAGCGTATTACAGCCTGTTGGTCAACAAGGAACAAACAGAGTTGATCAATAAAAATTACGAGAGATTAGACTCTTTACTGCGAGACACGAAAGGCCTCTATGAAAATGGGTTTGCCGAAAAGATAGAAGTAAACCGAGTGCAGGTCCAGTTCAACAATGCCAAAGTAGAAAGAGATAATATGGACCAGCTTATTGAGATCAGTAAGATCTTATTGAAATTCCAGATGGGACTGCCCCAATCCTCTGAGCTGGAGATCTCTGAAACGATCGAGGATATCAGGTTTGAATCCATGGAAATCAATGAGAATGATGATTTTGACTATTCTCAAAGGATAGAGTATTCGCAATTGCAAACCAATGAGACACTTGCGCAGCTTGATATGAAAAATACGCAGGTCCAATACTATCCAAAGGTTGACCTGTTTGGCAATTTCGGTTCATCTATGGGAGCGATATCGTCCGGTGATATATTCAATTTTGACGATAACTGGTTTGGGCTAGGGGCCATTGGTGTTAGGATGAGCGTGCCAATATTCGATGGATTTCGCAAAAGCAATATCATCCAGCAAAAAAGACTACAGGTAGCGCAGATCAATAATAACAAAAAGCAGCTCGAGAATAATATTGACCTGGAGGTAAGGCAATCTTCTCTTACCTATGACAGGTCGATAGATAACATGGTAGCCCAGCAAGAAAATATGAAACTCGCGGAAGAAGTATATAACGTAGCAAAGGTCAAGTATGAAGAAGGTTTAGGTTCTAGTCTTGAGATCATCAATGCCGATGCGGATTACAAAGAAGCACAAACTAATTACTACAGTGCGCTCTATGATGCCCTAGTAGCTAAAGTAGAGCTTCAAAAAGCCTATGGCACCTTGTACAAATGAAAAATGACATCAGCCGAAATATAAAAACTATGAAAACGACACTAATTTTTTTCTCATTCGTAGCAGTAATTATGTCTGCCTGTGGGAGTAAAGAGGAAGGTTCCATCGAAAGCCTGATCGCTCAAGGTGACCTGGCAGCGATCAGGGAGAAAAAGAACGAAATTTCAGAAAGACAAAAAGCTTTGGAGAAGGAGATCGCATTGCTTGATTCTGTCATTAGTGCACGAGATACTAACAAAAAGCTGCCACTAGTGACCGCTTTCCAAGCTGAAAAGCAAAACTTTGATCATTACATTGAGCTACAAGGGGATGTAACTACAAAGCAGAATGTACTGATCTATCCCGAGGTAGCCGGTACGTTAGTGCGCGTGTATGTTAAGAAAGGCGATAGGGTCAGCAAAGGTCAACTCTTGGCGACTATTGATGATGGGGGTATGAATAGCCAGTTGCAGCAGATGAAAACCCAGCTGGCACTGGCTAAGACCACGTATGAGCGCCAGGAACGTCTTTGGGGCCAAAAGATCGGTTCGGAGATACAGTATTTGCAGGCCAAAACCACCTACGAAGCACAGGAAAACACTGTTCAGCAAATGCAGAGCCAGTTGGGCAAATACTCGATGAGGGCACCCTTTTCCGGGGTAATAGACGATGTGATCAAAGACCAGGGGACCGTGGTGTCACCAGGTGGACCTGGTTCTGAAGTTTTCAGGATCGTGAACCTTTCTAACATGTATATAGAAGTACCAGTACCGGAGACGTACATTGCAGATATTACCCCGGGAAAAAACGTGAAGGTCTTCTTTCCCGTACTGAATGAGACCGTGGAATCTAGGGTGAGACAAACTGGGAATTTTATAAACCCGGATAATCGCTCTTTTATGGTAGAAATACCTGTACCTAACAAGAATGGGACGATAAAGCCTAACTTGACAGCGAAAGTACAGATCAACGATTATAAGAACGACGAGGCGATCCTTATCCCGCAAAGTGTGATTTCTGAAAATGCCGATGGAGATCAATACGTCTTTTTAGCTCGGAATGCAGATAGCGAAAATGTAGCATTGGCGACCAAAACCGTCATAGAGACTGGGAAAACCCAAGGAGATTATGTAGAGGTGCTGGCTGGTATATCTAACGGCGACAATGTTATCAAAGAAGGCGCAAGGAGCGTGAAAGACGGTCAAAATGTGAAAATCCTAAAACAATAGTTCATGAATAACAACAATTTAAAGAACAAGGTAGACAAGGAGTTTAGGTTATCCTCCTGGGCTATAGACAACCCGTCCGTGGTGTATGTCATGATCGCCATCTTTCTGCTGGTAGGATTGTCTTCTTACTTTGCTATGCCGCGGGAAGATTTTCCTGAGATCAAGGAGACGAAGATCTATATCAGTACTTCTTTTCCCGGGAATACCGCGGAAGATATCGAACGCTTGATCACTGACCCGCTAGAGGACCAGTTGAAAAACGTAAGTAATGTGGTGGAGATCTTGTCCACATCACAAGAGGATTATTCCATTATCACGGTGGAATTTGATGAAGACATCTCCGTAGATGCGGCCAAGCAAAAAGTAAAAGATGAAGTAGATGGTGAAAAAGCGAGTGAGGATTGGCCTCTCTTTAATGGCGCTAAAGTAGAGCCTAACGTTTTTGATCTTAACCTGTCGGAAGAGTTCCCTATCATGAATATCAACATTGCGGGAGATTACCCGGTGGATAAGCTCAAGGAATTTGGGGAATACCTGGAAGATGAAATAGAGGACCTCCCGCAGATCAAAGAAGTGGACATACGTGGAGCGCAAGAAAAAGAAGTGGAAGTCGCCGTGGATATCTATAAAATGATGGCGGCCAAGGTGAGTTTCGACGATGTGCTCCAAGCCATTAATGCCGGTAACACGACGATGTCGGCAGGTAACTTAAAAACGAGCGGGCAGCGAAGAACGATCCGTATTTTGGGCGAGATAGAACAGCCGTCTGAACTGGAAAATTTCGTGGTCAAGTCTGAAAATAACTCGCCCGTATACCTTAAGGATATTGCTACCATAAGCTTTGACGAAGAAGATAAAACTACTTTTGCCAGGGAGTTTGGCCACAGTGTGGTCATGCTCGATGTGAAAAAGCGTGCAGGTAAAAATATGATCGAGGCAGCGGACCAGATCAGGGAGATCATAAAAGATGCCGAAGAGAACTACTTTCCGCAGGACTTGGAGATCTCTATTTCCAACGATTCATCATCAAGGACCCTGAACCAAGTGGATGACCTCATTAACAATATCATATTTGGTATCCTCCTCGTGGTAACAGTGCTTATGTTCTTTTTAGGATTTAGGAATGCTTTGTTCGTAGGATTTGCCATACCTATGTCTATGTTCATGTCCTTTACGATCCTCTCGGCATTGGGCTATACCCTCAATACCATGATCCTTTTTGGACTCATCATGGGATTGGGAATGTTAGTGGATAACGGTATCGTGGTAGTTGAAAATGTGTACCGCCTGATGGACGAAGAAGGCCTTTCACGGTTGAACGCCGCCAAGAAGGGTATTGGGGAGATCGCTTTCCCAATTATCATTTCCACGGCAACCACCGTAGCGGCTTTTGTTCCTTTAGGCATGTGGCCAGGGGTAATGGGCGAGTTCATGATCTATTTCCCGATCACCCTTTCGGTGGTATTAGGTTCCTCATTGTTCGTGGCGATCTTTATGAACTCCATGCTGGTGTCACAGTTTATGGAAATCGGTGAAAAAGAACTGAGCCGAAAACAACTGATCCGGCTGACCATTATCCTTGGAGGCTTAGGTACATTTATTTTAATCTTCGGGGGAGCTGCCAGGGGCTTGGGTTCCCTGATGATCTTAAACGCTATCCTTTTCTGGGTGTACAAATACGGGATCAAGAAACTGGCGTTGCGCTTCCAAAAGAAAACCTTGGTCATTTTTGAGAACCTGTATGAAAGACAATTAAAACATGCCCTAAGGGGAGGCAATGTGTATTGGTACTTCGGGGTTACCGTTATGATGTTGTTTGCGGCATTTACTTTCTTTGGTATGTCAGTAGGTTCAGGGCGTACTAAGATCGAGTTTTTCCCTGACAATACACCCAACCAGATCATTGTCTACATCGAATACCCGCAAGGTACCGCGATTGAGAAAACCGACCAGATCACTAAAGCTATCGAAGACCGGGTGTATGCGATCATCAATGATTCTGAATACTTGGATGATAATTATAATTTTCTTGTAGAATCGTCTGTTTCACAGGTGGGAGAGGGGGCTGGCAACCCGGAAACCGATGGTGGCTCATCGGCTGAAATGCCACACCGTTCTAAGATCACTGCTTCGATGAGGGAGTTCAGGTTTAGAAATGGGAAAGACTCCGAGGAGCTTCGTGAAAAGATCCAGAATGACCTCAAAGGTATTTTTCCCGGTATAGCTATTTCGGTAGAAAAAGACGCCGTGGGGCCCCCGGCAGGTTATCCGATTAACATTGAGCTGGAGGGGCAAGACTACGATGTGCTGATCGCCGCTGCTGAAAATATGCGTAATTTCATTAATACTAAGAATATAGCGGGCATCGAGGAGCTGAAAATCGATGTAAATAAAGGTAAACCTTCAATGCAAGTGGTTGTAGACCGGAAAAAAGCAGGTCAGCTGGGAGTAGATGCCGGCCAGGTGGGGACACAATTGAGGCGCTCCCTCTTCGGCGAAAAAGCCGGGGTCTATAAAAAAGATGGCGAAGATTACGACATTAACGTGCGGTTTAACCAAGACCTAAGGTACAATACCAGTGCGCTTTTTAACCAGAATATCACGTTTAGGGACCAGTCTTCAGGTAGGATCAAAGAGGTTCCGGTCTCGGCCGTAGCTTCCCAGAAAAATACTTCCGGTTTTAGCGCGATCAAGCACCGGGATACCCGTCGTGTGGTGACCGTTTATTCCGGTCTTCAACCTGGGTTTACGGATGCCGGTGCGATCGTCACCCAGATCCAGGAAGCCATGCAGGACTTTAAAGGTATACCTAGGGAGGTGAAAATAGATTTCACCGGCCAGATCGAAGAGCAAAATAAGCAGATGAGCTTCTTGGTAGGAGCTTTCTTCTCTGGGCTAGGGCTGATAGCCTTACTCCTCGTTTTCCAATTTGGAGCGGTTTCAAAACCCTTGATCATCATGTTGGCCATTTTCCTCAGCTTTATCGGGGTATTCGGTGGTATTATGATCACCGGTTGGCCATTCGTGATCATCATGACCATGATGGGAATTATTTCACTGGCCGGGATTGTCGTGAACAACGGGGTGGTACTGCTAGACTACACCCAACTATTGATCGACCGGAGAAAGGCCGCGTTAGGACTTTCAAAACAGGATATGTTATCAAAAGACGAAGTAAGAAAAGCGGTGATCAAAGGAGGTAAGGCAAGGTTACGCCCTGTGATCCTGACAGCCATCACCACGGTATTGGGGCTTATACCGCTGGCTATCGGTCTCAATGTGGACTTCTTTTCATTGTTCACAAATTTTGATCCTAAGGTCTATGTTGGAGGGGATAACGTGATTTTCTGGGGACCTTTGGCTTGGACCGTGATCTTCGGGCTGATCGTAGCCACCTTCTTGACCCTGATCATCGTGCCAGTACTGTTCACCATTGTGTACAGGATAAAATTCTGGCTCTGGGGCAGCAAAAAAGAAGTGAAAGCGCCAGCTCCCAAAGAGGTACTGGAGCCCGCAGCAGCAGCCTGATGGGTTTGTAGTAAGCTTGTACTGGTTTCATATTGTTTACAATACCGTAAACAATATGAAACTAAGTGCATTTGAACAGAACTGTATACGCTCCCTGGCTGTTAATGGACCATATTGAAAAACTTAAATGAGTAAATTAGTAGTTATTGCCGGCTTACTGGCGGTCTTATTTTTTTTGGATTGGTATCTTTATCAAGCCATTACACTGCTGTTGAAGAATAGCTCCGGGGTGGTGGTTAAAACCATCCGCTACGTTTATTGGGGCTTTACCGCCATCACGTTCTCTGTGATCTTGGTTTACAATTTTGGTAACCCAGATTGGCTGGAAGGCAAAGTGAGAAGCCTGGTATTTACAGGTATTTTCATCAATTATTTCTCAAAAGTATTCGGTATCCTTTTTCTATTGGTTGAGGATGTTACCCGGCTGGGGAAATGGGCCATTTCGTTATTTCAAAACCCTCCACACGAGGTAGATACAAGTAACAGCATGCCCCGGTCCGAATTTTTGGCAAAAACAGCGTTGATCGCCGGAACAGTTCCTTTCCTTACCATGAGCTATGGCATCTTATCCGGGGCGCATGACTATCGCATACGCAGGAAGAAGATTATCTTGCCGCATTTGCCGAAAGAGTTTGATGGGATTAAGCTAGCCCAGCTTTCGGATATCCATGCCGGCAGCTTTTTTAATAAAACCGCGGTAAAAGGAGGGGTAGAAATACTCATGGGAGAAAAACCGGATGTAGTTTTCTTTACCGGTGACCTCGTGAATAATGAAAGCAAAGAAGTACAGGACTACATCAATATATTTGATAAAGTGAAAGCGCCTTTGGGTGTATATTCTACTACGGGCAACCATGACTATGGAGATTACAAAGGCTGGTCCTCTGCCAAAGCTAAGAAACAGAATTTCGAAGATCTCAAAGAGGCCCATCGCTTGATGGGCTATGACCTGCTTATGAATGAAAATCGTTTTATCGAAGTAGACGGTGAGAAAATTGCCATCTTGGGCAATGAAAACTGGGGAGCAGGACGATTTGCAAAATATGGTGATATACACCAGGCGTACAAAGGTTCGGAAGAGGCGCCAGTGAAAATATTACTATCCCACGATCCCAGTCACTGGGATGCAAAAGTGAGAACTAATTATCCTAGTATTGACTTGATGTTCGCCGGGCATACCCATGGTTTCCAATTTGGGGTAGAGGTGGGAGATTTTAAATGGAGTCCTTCTCAATATGCCTACAAACAATGGGCAGGACTTTACAAACAAGAAGAGCAATACCTTTACGTGAACCGAGGGTTTGGCTATATTGGATACCCCGGCAGGATTGGTATGCCTCCTGAGATTACGATCGTCGAATTAAGGCGGACCGCTTAAAACCATGTTAAGGTCGTTGTACTAGTAATCATGAATGATTGTAACAATCCTTCTTGAGTTCACTTTCATGACCGTCTCCACACCACTTGACGTATAAGAAAAATTGGGAGTGCTCTTTTCGAGATAGCCCATTCGTTGTACCATCTGTATTCGATAATCATTTATTGCGTTAATGTTACCGGGGTTATTTTGCTTGGATGCTTCGTGGTGAACCTTTCCAGGCCACTTCCGCTGATTACCCAGGTGACCTGGAAAGCTCAAAGAATTACAAAGAGATCTGCTCAAGTTTAATCCTAGCCTAATTTATGTCGAGTCCCCCAGGTTGTATAGGTAAAACTTTCGTTTTATTGATTCACCAATAATTTCTTCACCACTTTGCTGCTATTGGTGTTGAATTCAAGCCAATACAATCCATTAGGCACCTGTGATAAGTCGATTATATGAAGCCCTTTCTCTAATGTGCCTTGGTAAAAGGGAAAACCTATTAAATTATAAAGACTTACCTGCGTGTAGGTCCCGGGCATAATCAAGTTCAGCACCCCGTTGGTCAAAGGATTAGGATAGATCTTAATAGCATCAAGAATTTCGGATGAAGGCTGCGAATTCCTTGCAACACTGTAAAGACTGTTGATAACCTCGAAAGAAAGTACCTGGGACTCCCCGGGCGTCAGGTTGCCATTTTTGGAAATGAAAGTCCTTGAGCTGAGCTGGTATGTGCCTACCACCGGAGCAGGCTGCCATGAAGTTCCTAAAGGGAAGACGGAAAAAGGTTTTCGTATGCTTTGGTTGAATCGGTTTTGTGTCCCGGTTAAATTGAATTCTATTCTTTCCACATTTTCCGAGGGTACTATGGCATACAAGTTGAGATTTGCCCCGTTAGTATTAGCCAAATCGATGATTGCGTGGTTGTCCGCGAGCGTATCCAGGTTGATATTGTCATCGACGTTTACTAGGATATAGCCTTCTACGACTGCGGAGTTGATGACTGTAAAATTGAGTGTTTGCCCAAACCCTTCTAAGCCTATCCCATTGGGTTGTGTAAAGGGTGATGCAGTAATTTGGTATTGGCCTACGGCTAAAGGCAGTTCCCGGGGGTGACCCTGCACATCACCAAATAGGTAATAAGGGGCTTTATTGTCGGTGAATTGTCCTTGGGTGGGGCCGGTCAACTGGAACCTGACGCTACCTAGTGTTCCTTTTCCTGCAATCGCTTTGGCGCGTAGGTTGATGATACCGCCAGTAGCACTAATGGTAGCGAGGTCAATAACCTCTCCTTCCCTTATTTCCGTGATCATAGAACCGTTGGCCGGGTTTTCTATCACCAGTTGCAGTACCGTGGGCAACCCGGCTACTTCTGCCATTGCATGTGTACTGCGCAGGAGGCCGTGACCCGTGTCGAAGTCGAATTGCGGAAAGGCTCCACTGGGTAGAGGGGGCATATTCCCTTGTACAGGTTGCATGTCTAATGCAGTCTTGGACAACGCACTACGTACTTCTTCTACACTTAAGGGAGAATCAGCTACATCAAGCATCAGTGCCGCTATAGCGGCCGCATGAGGTGCCGCGGCGGAGGTACCGAAAAAATTTGGGAAACCATCACCTTCAAAATCGAAATTACCAAAAAAAGTAGTGTTTACTCCATCAGGAGCCATAAAATCCGGTTTGATCCTTATCTCGGGTGTGATGGGAAAACCGTCAGTATCAAAATAGATGCCCGTGCCTCCGGCCGAAGAAAATGCTTCTTTCACAGGGTTAGGGACGCCAAATGCCGGGGTTAGGTCGTATCGTACTGCTCCCACTGTTATGGCCCCGCCAGCATTAGGATGGCCGACAATAGAGGAGTTGAAATCATCCAAATCTGTTACCAGGGCATTAGGAGAATCAAAGTTTATGATCTTGAACTCTATGGGAGTATTATTTTCTTCCCGACCTGGGGCAACCCTTTTTCCTACTCTTAGGAAATTGAAAAGTGTCTGTGTACCGTTAGGGAAATTAGTGATAGTAGCCCTAATATTCAGGATTGGGTCTAAGCTGGAGGCATTAGAGAAACTTGAAACTACAGGAATGATTAGCTCCCCGAGAGATGGATTCGAAATTACCCAATAAACAAATACTTCAAAATCATTTTGCAAGGATGGACACTCTTCACACAGCGACCCAAGAGGTTCTGACCATTGGAGTACTGCCTCTAATTCACCATCGGCGAGGGGAAGAAATGTTTGTGTCTCATTTGGATCTAGGTCAAAATCATGAAAGATATAGTTTTCACCAAATGCTTCTTCTATCGTTGGCACCGGGTTGAAAATTGTACTATAGGAATTATCCTGGTCATTTCGGGCAAAAGAAAAGTACAAAACACCTTCTTTTACTACACTATCTACTGCCTGCGAGATGATCCCATCTTGGAAAAAAGGCTGCTCGATATAAAACACGTCATCCACAATGATATCGCAACCGGCAGCCGCTAACTCATGGATTCCGTTAGCAAAATCAGGCCTGCCTAAAAAGCCAGTACGGAAGATTAACCGGGCTCCCGGCGCTACATCGTGGATGATCTCTGCCATAGCACGCCCTTCATCGATTGCAGCCCCAACATTGCCAGGGCCTTCCACTAAGATATCAACCGGTGTGAGGTATCCATTAGGATTGCCTGGCCCCGGGAGGTCACCACTAGTTATGGCACTTTCTGCATTACCCAAGAGATTATAGCTATTGGAGATGATCCCAACCGTTACATCTGAACCATCTGCTCCAAAGAGATCCCGGGCCTGTAAAGATAATTGAGCGACATCCCCTTGGCTTGTTACTGCCCCTACGTTAACCTTTCCTTTAGTAGGGTAGGCAAATTGAAGCGAAGTAATAGCGGCCAGGGATCCATCACAAATAGCCGTAAAGGGAAGATAACCTGCTACAATTTTCCGGTATCGGCTTCCATTTTCCAATCCCACGGCTTGCAGTGCGGTGAGTAGTGAAGGTGCCAGGGCCTGGTTTGTGGCCACCGCTTCGATCAGCACCTTATCCTTGTTAGCTCTATAAGCTTTTTTGTTGATTAAAACTGCCTTCATAGAGTCCGGCAATGATGCAAAGGGATCATAAGTACTGCAGTCGCGTACTTCAGCGATCAGGTAAAAGGCATCACTTATTTTAGATTGATCTAGCTGGCCGAAGGTTGGTAGAGAAAGGACAGAAAAAAGACAAACACAAAATGCGAGCATCCTGTAAAATAGGACATCAAAGTAACGTTTAGTTCTCATGGATTTAGTTTGTTAGTAAAGGAAATATGACGGGTAACGCAGGCTACGGGTCTTAGACCCTAATGCAAACTTTTTTGGCGCGTACATAAAGATACACGGCTAGTAAATGTAGCTTTTGTAATCTTGAGTTATGGAAATGAGAATTTTTTGTTTTCGGATTGTGAATACCCAAGAGGAGAAAAGCAACTTTAATAGGTGAGTAATAGGAAAAGATAAAAGAAATAGGACATGCTTTGCATGTAAAAATGATAACAAATAACTCTCAAATCATAGGAGTTAGTACAGTCCTGTCCTATGTCCTGCAAGTTAGTGTCAGGATTCAAAATAGGGTTAATGCGATGTCACAGTCAATTTCTACAGGCTATGCCCTGTTGAACTTTTAGAATTATGATATCAGCAAATCAGTTGATCCCAAAAAACAACTGTTGAATACCAACTTGGGTTGGATTCGTTGGTCAGTATTTGAGATAAATCTTAGAAAACGTGAAAAGTCTATCTATATGCTTAATCGCTAATAAGCCCTCGCCACCTCTCCACGGCCGTATTCTTTTTTCACTACATTCTTGGTGTCTCCTTTGTGCTTAATAGAGCCGCTGCCAAAGACCCGGGCTTCCAGCTCACTGCTTACATTGATCTCGCAGGAACCGGCTCCACTGACCACCACCTCTGCTGATTCTAACTCACATCCAAAGCTCAGCAATGAGCCGCTGCCACTCAGGTTTACCTGGTTTTCGGTGGCATAACCTTTCAACTCGATATTGCCCGATCCTGAAATATTGGTTTTGACCTCCTTACCTTTAATATCAACGTTTATCTCACCGGCGCCGGCTATTCCTAAGGTAAGATCACTAGAGGCAATCGAGTTTTCACCAATGATCTTGCCATTGCCATTGACCTTTAGCGCTTTTACATCTTTCATTGATATCCTCACATTTAAGGTAGGAGAGATTTTGATATTGTCTATTTTCTCCCAAAAACTTTTATTTGGACTGTCTTTTTTTCGTTTAATATTCACATGTAATACGCCCTCTTCTACCTTAAACTCGCTGATCTCGAATATCTCGGTCAGTGCTTCCACCTTTACCTCTTGCTTATTGGATTGCTTAATATATACCGTGTAGGCAGAGTTTACATAAACACTGTGAAATGAGGGCAGTTCTAAGGTTTTAGTGGTGATCTCCGGACCGTAAGCCTCTGCTCCATGGGTGGTGCCCAAGACCAAAAAGAAAAGAATAAGAATAGCTAAAGCTTTGATTTTCATGACACTTGCAGTTAGTTTTTTACAAAACGCAAAATTAGGGCTTTTGGAAGCGAATAGATTATTATATTCTATAAGTTGACAATAAATTCTGCCAGTATTTCATGAAGCCGTTAGATGCCCTTGATTCTTTGAAATCACACACTCGGAGAAAAAAAAGGCTTGCCGAACCAGCGTTTTTAATGCCTTGTGCATTATTAAATATAGAATAGAAACTTGAATCTTCCATCGCCATTGACTGACCTCGAACTTATCAAGCTTTGCAAAAAGGGAGACCAACGAGGTCAAAGGCTATTGTTTGAAAAATATAGTAGCGCCATGACACGGTTATGCCATAGATATGTGAAAAATGAAAGCGATACTTTGGAGGTAGTTAGCGAAGGTTTTGTCAAAGTATTTAAAAATCTCGGTCGTTTTAATTACAAAGGTGAGGGAGGACTTACGGCTTGGGTGAAAAAAATTATGCTAAACGAGGCATTGGGCTACTTGAGAAAAAGAAAAGTACTCCACCTTTCTGTCAGTGAGCAGGAAAGCCAATTACCGGCAGACGCTTGGGAATGGGATAGGATAGAAGCGGAGTATATTTATGACGCCATCCTTACTTTACCGGACGGCTGCCGTGCTGTCTTTAACCTGTACGTTGTGGAAGGCTACAAGCACAAGGAAATTGCCCGTGAATTGGGGATTACGGAGAGCACCTCTCGCTCACAACTCACCCTTGCCAAGCAAAAATTACAAACTCTTTTATGTAAGCATGTGAAGCCATGAAAGTGAACGAAGATCATATTATCCGGAAGAAGATCCAATCGTTGGATACCTCCCACCCGAAACTGGGTTGGGATGAAGATGAGCCATGGAATTCCGTCCTTGAAAAATTAACCACTCGCCGTTGCCGTCAAGGGTATTGGTATGTAGCAGCCTCTATTGCGCTGGTTGCTTTGTTCGTAGTACGGCTGCTAATGCCCAGCCAGCCCGGGATCACTTACGTGGTTTCAATAGAAAATGGTTTTGAAGATGTTAGTGTGGAGCATGACGCGCAAATCAATAAAGAGGCCATGGACTTCATCCAGTCGGCCTGCTTGCAAGAGATCCAAATATGCGAAACGGCAGAATTCGTCGAATTAAAGAAGCAACTGGACGAAGTAGAAAAAGAACTGGCGGAGTTGGATACAATGATCCTCAGGTATGGTACGGATCCCTCTTTCGTCAACTCTAAAATGAAAATAGAAAATTTCAGATCCGAGATCATGTTTCAATTGGTCCAAGTAATTATGTCATGACTAGAACAACACTTTTTACCCTTTGTCTATTTTACCTGCTGATCGTATGGGTAGAACCGTGCTACGCCCAACAGGAAGTCTATGTAGTGACCAAAAAAATAGAACAGCAGCTAGACTTTACCCCCGGAAATGTACTACTGATCAAGGCAGAGAAGGCGAGTATCGAGGTGACAGGATGGAAAGAGGACTACATTGAAGTTTCATTAAAGCTTGTTTCTAAACACCCTAATAGAAAAGTGGCGCAAGATGAGCTTGACTATTTGGGGTTTAGTATTGAAAGTAACGATGAAGGACATATCATTCAAAACTATTTCAAGGCAGAAGGTAAAGTAGGCCGGGTAAGGGGCAACCTTCTATCAGCTTACAGCTTAAAAGTACCTGCGCAGTGCCTATTGGACATTACCAACCTGTATGGGTCGCTAAAGATCTCTCAAATGACTTCTGATTTTAAGGGGCAGCTGAAATTCGTAGATGTGGACCTTATCAATCATCGTGGCACAAGCCAGATCGAATCCTTTTTTGGTCACCTGGCCATTGAAAACTACCAGGGCAAAATATTCGCTGACTTGGAGAAATCAAACTTTAGCGTGGTGGCACTGGAGGGGGAGCTAGAGGTAAAAAGCAACTATGGTGAAATCCATATAGAAGGGGGTGACCATGATAAAGTAAAGATAGAAGGAAGTAAAACCAAAGTGAACTTTGAGGTGCCAAACTTGGCCTCTTACAACTACAAGTTGAGAAACAAGCTAGGTAAAATTGTGCTTCCTAAAACCTTGGGAGAACCGTCCGTTACGGACGACGACGGTACAAGTCATTATGATCGTGAATTCAAGACATCGAATACTTCGGTAGATATTGCTACCAGCTATAACGCTATCATTTTAAGGCAAACTTATACAGCCCGGTAATTTTATGAAGGTAATACTTACTTTTTCACTCCTGCTTTTCTTTCACTTGCTTTCCGCACAGCAAGACTCTGTTTACATGACCCAGCAAGTAGTGGAAGCCGATGAATACAGGCAAGGAAAACAATACAAGTACATTGATCATAGCCTATTGGAGAGGAAAACACTGTTTAAGCTGATCCTTCCCGTACAGACCATCGGTTCAGCGGCTAGAGAGGGCCTTTCTATTGAACACAAGGTATGGCCTTCATTTTCTTTAGAGCTAGGGGGTTATGTGCCTAGATTTGGTGAGAACGCTGTTTTTTCAAGCGCCAGGTACTATCCTGGAAAAAGGAAAGGAGCTAAGAACACTAGGCATAAGATCAACAATTTTACTGGTAACCATTTTTACGCGAGTGTTGCACAGGGATTTTCGACCCGCGAAGATATAATGTATTTTTCTGGATTCGGGGATGAGCTTATGTTCCAGGTAGGGTATGGAAGGCAACAGAAGCTTGGTAAATGGGGCTTTTTCAATGTAGGGGTTGGATTGCAGTATTTCCCAGAACGAGGTACGATGTCCCTTGGATTTGACGTTCAGCCTGGTTTTGCATTCGGAAAGTCACATGATCTACATCCAAGCTACTCGAAATACGAAGGATTTAAAAATGAATATAGCTCTGAATCCACCATTTTTCGCTTGTCGGACCTCTCATTATTTATGTGGAATATCTCCGAAGGGAATAGATTTGAGGGTTCTATTTCATTTTCCGTTGAACAGAAAATTTCACAGAATTTTTCTATACTGGCCATTGCAAATACCAGTTTGAGCCGACAAGAGCATAAGAGAAATAACGGAACTGTTACGGCCGATAGACGGGTAGCGAGCCTCAACCTGCAATCCCGCTATTACTATAACCTAAAAAAAAGACTGAGAAAAGGAGCCAATCCTCGTAGTTTTTCAGGACATTATATCACGGCACTCATCAATAATTTTTATGCTGCGGGGCATTCGGAATCTGTCTACCTGTCAGAAAGACGAATAAGAAGAATAAGTGGATTTGACCGATTGGATATCGGCTTAGGCTGGGGAATACAGGAGCGTTTTGGACGAAGGGGTTTTCTTGACATAAATATGGCATTGCTTTACGAAACAACAGATAAAGAACTCATTGGCACAGGCACGCAGGGGCTTACGGTATACAGTTCGGCTTCGGTCGGTATCACCCTAGGCAAGTAAGGGTCCTCGATAGAACCTGGCAATAATAAAATGAATCGAATAAATACTCCTATGAAAACACTCTTATCAATTTCGTTTTGCTTGATATTGGTTACCATAACGATGGCCCAGCAAGACTCGGTATATACGACAGTAGAAACAGCAAACACTGAAGAACTTTGGCGAAACCACAATTACCAATACTTTGATTATAACTTGTTAGAGAGCAGGACGATGTTCAAGTCAAATTTTATTTTCAGCAGGGAAGGTTTCTTTAGAACCCCTGAGAGCCTTTCTGTTGAACAAAAGATATGGCCTTCCTTGTCTGTTGAGCTGGGGTTGTTGACAACAGAAGATCGGGATAATGGCATTTTCGGGCAGTTAAGGTACTACTATGCTAAGCGTAAAGGGGCCAAAGATTCCAAGGAGAAAGTGAATAATTTTTCGGGGAATTATGTAGCAATAGGAGCGATCCGGGGTTTTGAAAATGATGAGCCTGATCTATGCGCTTGTGGGTGGACCGACGAATACATTTACAACATTAGCTTTGGAAGACAACAACGAAGTGAAGAACGGTGGTATCACGATGTGGGCATAGGAATACAATATTTCCCGGAACGTGATATGATTTCCGTAGGGTTCGATTTTCAAGCCGGGCTAAACTTTGTTATGTCTCGCGATGCCGGCCATGAGCAGTCGAAGTACGAGGATTTTCGCGCTAACTATAGCTCGCAGTCCACCATGATCGCGCTGACCGACCCGTCATTTTACCTATGGAACAGCTCCACTGGGAGTAGTTTAGGTGCCACCTTGTCCCTTACCGTAGAACAACAGGTATGGCAAGACCTCACGCTGGTCACGAAGGTCGGTCTCAACGCCAGCAAGCAAGAACATGGCCAGGAAACCACGCCCGATGGGCTGCCTCAGATCGACCAAATCACCACATTTAGTGCCAATCTAAGCCTTCAGCCACGGTATTATTACAACCGCAAAGATTTATTGAAAATGGGATTCAACCTGCGGAGCTTCTCAGGGGAATATGTCGCGGCAGTAGTCAACAGCTTATACGTAGTTGGGCGGCAGGAAGTGACCTACGATAATGAAATCGATCGAGAGAATATTACGGGATTTGATCATTTGGAGTGGGGTGTAGTTTGGGGCATGCAACAGCGTTTTAGCAAGAGGGGCTTCATGGATGCACACTTCGGCTTAGTGTATAGTGTAGAAGACAGGTCTTTCGTAGGTATGAGAATACTCGACGATGTTAATATCTACCTTGGGGCTACGGTAGGATTAGCGCTTGGTCAACAAGACTAATGCTATTTGGTTTTCTCCCAATCATCGGAAGACGATACACCAAGCTTTCCATTTTCATAGACCATAACGAAGTCTAACATCACTTCTTTACGGCATCCTTGAAATTGCGTATCACTTACACTTTTCATGAGCAGGGGATAAGATTTTCCGTATTCCCGGTCAAATGCTACTAGCGAATCATTCTCATCCACCAAAAAGCCCCATTCCATTCGTATTTCTCCATCTTTACATGAACCCGGGGCAAAACCAAACACATCATACCGGTAAATGCCTGTGCCGTCTTCATTGAGCTTTAAGAAACCCTCTTTGTGTCCCTCGTAGACACCATAGAAGTATAGGGGTACATCGTACGTAGTGTTGACCGCTTTACCATTATAGTCGATGGTCCGGGTTTTGCCGGGAGGAAAGAAATAACCAAAAAATAGAGCTAGGCAAACGGCAATACGCATCGTTTAGAAAGGAAGATCATCTTCTTGTGAGTCGCTGCTGTTCCAGCTGGGCTCTTCTATGCTGTCCATACCTGTATCCATAGCAGGAGGGGGTGGGGTAGGAGCTGACTCCACCTGCGCAGGGCGCTCAAGTCTCCAAGCCTGCAGCGAATTAAAGTATTTCACCTCTCCCTTAGGATCTGTCCATTTTCTTCCTTTGAGGTTAAAATGTACGTCTAGTTCATCGCCTACTTTAAAACCATCCAGCAAGTCGCATTTGTCTTGGATCATTTCAAATTTGATGAACTCCGGGTATTGCGGATTATCAGAATATTCTACTACAAATTCTCTCTTTTTAAAAGTATTGGTCACCTGTTGTGTGCTGCCTATTTCAATGATTTTACCTTTAATATTCATCCGTTTGTTATTTCCTTTTTTTTCTAAAAATAGCAACAAATACAACCACAAAAATAATAGCGCCAATCACAATTGCCAGCAAAGAGGAAGCATTTATTTGATCTACAGCGTGCATACTGGATTTTATTGGCGGGTCCCTATGATCGTGTTGATCGTCTTAACGTCGCATAGTTCACAGCGACAAGACCTGGGACCTGCTGCTAAGCCACTTTTAACTTGCTGTATTTAGACTTGCTGAACTTCTCTTCTGCATAAGAGCGGTTGATCACCAGCTTTTCTGCGCTTTCATTGGAAGGAAGCTCAAACATAGCGTCATTCACGATCGCCTCGCAGATAGAACGTAGCCCACGCGCCCCTAATTTATATTCCAACGCTTTTTCTACGATGAAGTTAATAGCGCCTTCCTTGAACTCTACTTCGATGCCTTCCATTTCGAAAAGCTTAGCATATTGCTTCATCAAAGCATTTTTGGGCTTCGTCAAGATCTCTTTGAGCGCGTCACCATCCAATGGATTCAAGTAGGTAAGCACTGGCAACCTTCCTATGAGCTCGGGGATCAGCCCGAAACTCTTTAGATCTTGGGCAGTAACGTATTGCAGTAAATTATCGTTTTCCACATCCAAAGGATTGATCGCATCTGATGAAGATGCAAACCCTAAAGGACGTGTGTTGATTCGCTTGGCAATATGCCTGGAGATGCCATCAAAAGCTCCTCCGCAAATGAATAGAATGTTTTCCGTATTGACGGAGATCATTTTTTGATCCGGGTGTTTTCTTCCTCCCTGGGGAGGTACATTCACCGTAGTTCCCTCCAGCAGCTTCAATAGGGCCTGCTGTACGCCCTCACCACTTACATCACGGGTAATAGACGGGTTATCGGATTTCCGCGCAATTTTGTCTAACTCATCGATATAGACGATCCCTCGCTGGGCTGCTTCCACGTCATAATCAGCCGATTGCAGCAAACGTGTAAGGATACTTTCCACATCTTCTCCCACGTACCCTGCCTCGGTAAGTACGGTGGCATCGGCTATACAGAAAGGGACCTGTAAGATCTTGGCCATGGTCCTTGCCAAGTAAGTTTTCCCGGTCCCCGTTTCGCCTACCATTACAATATTCGACTTCTCAATGGTGATGTCATCTTCACTTTTCTCCTGCATGAGGCGCTTGTAATGGTTGTATACCGCTACTGCGATCACCTTTTTGGCCTCATCTTGCCCGATCACGAATTCATCGAGAAACCGTTTCATTTCTTTCGGCTTTACCAAGTTGAAATTAGGCATACTGCCCTCATGTGTATTGGATTTCTTCTCTTCCGAAAGTATTTGGTTGGCCTGCGTGATACACTTATCACAGATATGGGCATGAATACCCGATATCATTAGGTCAACATCTTTTTTGTTTCTCCCGCAAAAGGAGCAAGTTACTTCAGCCATCTTATTTTTTCTTTTCCAAAACCTCGTCTATGAGGCCATATTCTTTTGCCTCCGGCGCCCTCATCCAATAATCCCTGTCGGAGTCCTCCTCTATTTTTTCGAATTTCTGACCTGTGTGGTTTGAAAGAATTCCATACAGGTCTTTTCTTAATTCCTGCATTTGCCTTAAGGTAATCTCCATATCTTTAGATTGTCCTTGCATTCCTCCACTAGGCTGATGGATCATGATCCTCGAATGAGGCAACGCGGCACGTTTCCCTTTAGTTCCTGAACTCATCAATACAGCGGCCATAGAAGCGGCCATGCCTGTACAGATCGTGGCTACTTCCGGGTTTACATATTGCATAGTATCATAAATCCCGAGACCAGCATACACGGATCCGCCCGGGCTATTGATGTACATAATTATATCCTTTTTAGGATCGCTAGACTCCAAGAAAAGTAATTGAGCTGTGATGATATTGGCAATTTGGTCATCCACTCCCATGCCTAAAAATATGATCCTGTCAGATATCAACCGGGTAAAAACGTCGATCGCTCTAAAGTTTCCGGGTCTCTCCTCTATCACATATTGGGTCATATTCTGCACTGCCTTTGAATAGTCATCGACAGTACTTCCACTGATACCTTGGTCTTTGACCGCAAACTTTCTAAATTCTTCCTGGTTTAACATTGCCTTATTTAAATAATAAATTTTATCTTATTCGGTTACCCAATGATAACAAGAATTTGACTAAAAAGGTCGATATTAATGAAAAAAGCCTCATTCATTGGACTTATGAATAAGGCTTTTCCAAAACATTTCATACCAGTGTATGTTCTTGGCTAAAAGTGTACGATAAGCACAAAATTTACTGGCTTACGATCTTTTTAAATTCCTCTACATCCACTTTTTTATCTGAAATGGAAATACGTTCCTTGACCAGTGTGAGTATTTTGACATCTCGCACTTCATTGTAAAGCCTTAAGTAATTTTGGCCATTTTCTGCCTTCAAATAATTATCGGCAAAAGCATCTAAATGTTCGGCAAATTGAGAGGCTGCCCCTGCCCCCCCTAGCTGCTCTACGATCAAGGACTTTGCTTTATCGATCACCTCTTCGTTTTCCACTTTTACCTCTTCATCCTGGGCTATTTTGTTTTTGATCAGATCCCACTTCAACGATTTGACATACTCATCAAACTCTTTTTCAATGTCCTCAACCGTTACTTTACCCTCGTTGCTCACCAGGAGCCATTTTTTTAAGAATTCGTTGGGTATTTCTATCTGGGTTTTACTGACGAGTTGCTCCCTGACAGAGTTGTCTAAGAAAAGGTCCGTTTCCCGGTTGTAATTATTCTCAACCGTTTCCTTCACTTTGTTGATGAATTCTTCTTCGGATTTTACTTGATCTTTTCCAAAAACCTTATCGAACAATTCCTGGTTGAACTCCGCAGGCTCCGTTCGATTTACGTTTTTAAGGGTAAAGGTATATTTCCCTTTGAGTTCTTCGGCTTTGTCTTGGCCCACGTTCAAAATATGAGCTACCGCCTGCTTATCTTTGAAGGATTTCTCAATATCCAACTCTACTTGATCATCCGATTTCAAACCTATGAACTTCTTTTGTTCTTTTTTGGCCAAATCGCCCCATTGTATCACCGCTTGGTTGTCAAGGTTCCCTTCATTTTCTTTTATTTCGCCATAGAAATCGTCACCTTCTTGGCTTTCTTCAGGGTTAGTCACGTTACCGAATTGCTTTTTTAGATTATCGAGCGTTTCATCCAGTGTTTTTTTGTCCAGTTCAATGGTGTACCCCTTTACCTTTTGCTTATTAGAAATGTCATAGGTGAAATCACCCACCAGCCCGATGTCGTAATCAAACTCAAAGTCTGTCTGGTTATCCCAGTCGATGGTGCCCACCTTTTCTTGGTCGGGAAGCGGCTCCCCTATAAGTTGCAAGTTCTGTTCTTTAATATAATCCGTCAAAGACTGCGTTAAGATCTTATTGACTTCCTCCACGATAATGGATTTGCCGTACATTTTTTTGATCAAAGAAGGGGGCACTTTGCCGGGTCTGAATCCTTTTATGTTCGCCTTACGCGCGTATTCCTTTACTTTTTCTTCTACATTAGGTTGATAATCATTCTCCTTTAACTTAACTTTAATTAAAGCTTCCGTGGAAGTTTTTTTGTCTAATGTAATATCCAAAACCGTACAAATTTTAATGGTAATTAATAACAAAAACCCTCAATCTCGATTCCTGTTAACTTGTAGAAAATCGTGATCGAGGGTTGCTTTCGTGCGGATGGAGGGACTCGAACCCCCATGGATCGCTCCGCTAGATCCTAAGTCTAGTGCGTCTACCAATTTCGCCACATCCGCTGCTATTTCTTAATTTTGATGCTTATGAATAGTACCTTATGTAAATTCAAAAAGGCCAGGATAAGTCATCCATTTTATCCTAGACCCGGAAAACATAGCAACATCTTTTATGCTTCCTGAAAAATGGAGTGCAAATGTAAGTAGTTTTTTAATGGATACAAATAATTTAATTGAGGATTTTTGTAGAAAAAATGGAAAATGAAGTGTAATGATCGCGGTTGACGTAGAAGAAGAAAATAAAGAAATAGTACGTCGATACCGGCAACTGCTCCGGAGAGCTAAACCCGTGCTAAAGGATGATGACGCCAAGCACATTCGAAAGGCTTTTAATGTGGCCTTAGAGGCACATCGAGGGACCCGGAGGAAATCAGGGGAACCTTATATTTTTCACCCTTTAGCAGTAGCGAAGATATGTGTTGACGAAATAGGTTTAGGCACAACTTCTATTGTTTCCGCCCTACTGCATGACGTAGTAGAAGATACGGACTGGACCATACAGGATATTGACAGGCACTTTGGCAGAAAGATCTCCCGTATCATAGACGGGCTGACGAAGATCTCGGGTGTTTTTGATCATGGTAGCTCACAGCAAGCAGAAAACTTCCGAAAGATGCTGCTCACCTTGTCAGAGGATGTACGGGTGATCTTGGTCAAACTAGCCGACCGGCTTCATAATATGAGGACGCTAGAGAGCATGCCTGTCAACAAGCAATATAAGATTGCCTCTGAAACGATATTCCTCTATGCCCCCTTAGCGCATCGGCTCGGGCTTTATGGGATCAAATCCGAGCTGGAGGATCTTTACCTCAGGTATACTGAGCCAGATATGTATGAAGAGATCGTCCGCAAAATAGACGTCGCTAAAGAAACCCGCAACCGATTTATTAAAAGCTTTATAAGACCTATCCAAAGGGAATTGCAAAATCATGGCTTTGATGCTATTGTAAAAGGTAGACCTAAATCTGTGCATTCCGTATGGAACAAAATGAAAAAACAGAACATCCCCTTCGAAGAAGTGTATGACTTGTTTGCCGTACGGATCATCCTGGACAGTCCTTTGGAAAATGAAAAAGCGGATTGCTGGCAGGTATATAGTATTGTCACAGATTTTTACAAACCCAACCCGGACAGGCTCCGGGATTGGATCAGTACCCCCAGGGCAAATGGTTACGAGTCTCTCCATACCACGGTAATGGCTAAAAACGGGCAGTGGGTGGAAGTCCAGATACGAACGAAGCGAATGGACGAAATCGCAGAAAAGGGATATGCTGCCCATTGGAAATATAAAGACAATTCTAGCCAGGAGTCTGGGCTGGAAGAATGGATAGGCAAAGTCCGTGATATGCTGGAGCAGAATGATTCTTCGGCGTTAGAGTTCGTGGATGATTTCCGCGGCAATCTTTTCAATGAAGAAGTTTTTGTTTTCACGCCGAAAGGAGAGCTAAAGACCTTGCCAAATGGGGCAACGGCCCTAGATTTTGCCTTCGAGATCCATACCCAAGTAGGCGCTACCTGCATCGGGGCTAAAATCAATCAAAAACTGGTCCCTATCAACTATACCCTGAAGAACGGCGACCAGGTGGAAATACTGACCTCCAGCAAACAAAAACCTAATGAAGATTGGCTTCGGTTTGTCGTCACTTCTAAGGCCCGGTCAAAGATCAAAGACGAGCTGAAAGAGGATAAAAAGCATTATGCCGAGGATGGAAAGGAGATCCTCCACCGTAAGCTTAAGCAAATGAAGCTAGAACCCTCTAACGAGACATTTGATCGGATGAGGGCTTATTTTGATGTGGATAACCAGCTTGACCTTTTGTTCAAGATCGGGAAAGGTCTGATCAGCACAAAGAGCATCAAAGAGTTCAAGGATTTTAAACCAGCCCCGGCAATAAAAAACCGGCCCGCTGCCAAGATCCCAGATGCCAAGACCTTTGAATCCGAACTAGTAAAAGCCAAGTCGCATGATGTGCTTCTCATTGGAGAGGATATGGACATTATTGATTACAAGCTGGCGAAATGCTGCAATCCCATTCCCGGTGATAGCGTTTTTGGATTTGTTACGGTTAATGAAGGCATTAAAGTACATCGTGTCACCTGTCCTAATGCGCCGGAGTTACTGTCAAACCATGGCCACCGGGTCGTGAAAGCTAAATGGGCTTCGCAACATCAATCTTCTTTCTTGGCAGGCCTTAAGATCATAGGTACGGATAGGGTTGGGCTGATCAATGATGTCACCTCTATCATTTCCGAAGAGCTCAAAGTCAACATGCGATCAATGTCCATTGATACCGATTCTGGTATTTTCGAAGGCGAGATCATGTTGTATGTGCATGATACGAGCCACCTCGACCTGTTGATCAACAAACTGGAACAAGTGGAAGGTGTGGTCAAGGTATCACGTTTTGAATCTCCATAACCTGGCCCTTTCCACGAGCTTATGCATAGAAATCCTATATTTGCATCCTTAATCCACCGGGAATGGCACTAAACGAAAAGGTATACGAAGAAGTTAAAAAAATATTTACGGCCTACCTTGAAAACAAAGGACTGCGTAAAACCCCTGAGCGCTATGCGATCTTGGAAGAAATATACACGCGGGAAGGCCATTTTGATGTAGAGTCGCTCTACATTAGCATGAAAAACAAAAACTACCGGGTAAGCCGGGCTACCGTGTACAATACCCTCGATCTGCTGGTAGAATGCGACCTGGTAAGCAAGCACCAATTTGGCAGGAACCTCGCACAATATGAAAAGTCATACGGTTATAAACAGCACGACCATTTGATCTGTACAGAATGCCATAAGGTGGTGGAATTCTGTGATCCGAGGATCCATAACATCCAGACCATGGTTGGGGAATTACTTAATTTTGATATCCTTCACCATTCCCTGAATCTCTATGGCATTTGTGGCGACTGCCGGGCAAAACTCAAAAACAATACGAAAGAATGAAGTTTAATCACCAACAGAACGGCCAAATCCTTGAACTCCAACTCAGCGGGGACCTCATAGGAGAAAGCAACGGTCTTGATATTATCGAGATCATCAATAACTATATAAAAGACAATGTGAAACTATGCCTGATCGATATCTCTGGCTTACGATATATAAATAGTAGCGGGATCGGGGTGTTGATCACAGTGCTTACCAAGTTCAGGAACAAAGGAGGTGAGGTGTGTCTTATGAATCCATCCGATAACGTCAAAAAGCTACTGATCATTACCAAGCTAAATGCGATTTTCAATATCGTGCAAACAAAAGATGAGGCCATCGAAACGCTAAACAATAGCTTATAAAATTATGAATGTTGATTTATTGCTCGGCCTTCAGTGGGGAGATGAAGGGAAAGGGAAAATCGTTGATTTCCTAGCGCCCCGTTATAGTATGGTGGCCAGGTTCCAAGGAGGACCTAACGCCGGGCACACCCTGGAGTTCGATGGGATCAAACACGTACTACACCAAATTCCTTCCGGGATCTTTAGAAATGACATAAAAAATGTGATTGGCAATGGTGTGGTGCTCGACCCCGTCATTTTTAAGAAAGAGATCGAGGCATTGGCCCAATTCCATCTTGATCCCAAAAAGAATCTCTTCATATCCAAGAAGACACAACTGATCGTTCCTACACACCGGCTGCTAGATGCTGCTTATGAAAAAGCCAAAGGAGAAAAAAAAATAGGGTCCACCTTAAAAGGGATCGGGCCCACGTACCAGGATAAGATCGCCCGGGTCGGCCTGAGGGTGGGGGATATCGTGTCTCCTCACTTTAAAGAAAAGTACCATAAGCTGGTAGAAAAACATTGCGCGATCCTTAAAAACCACACGATAGATTATGAGTTGGAGGTACTTGAACAAGAGTTTTTCCAATCCATTACTTTCTTGAAAGAGTTCCCATTGATAGAAAGTGAGTATTTTATCAATGATCATATCAATGACGGTGCAAAAGTTTTAGCTGAGGGGGCACAAGGCTCTTTATTGGATATTGATTTCGGGAGCTATCCTTTTGTGACCAGTTCCAATACCACCTCGTCTGGTGCGTGTAGTGGCTTGGGGATTGCTCCCAATAAAATTGGCGAGGTCTACGGGATATTTAAAGCCTATTGTACCCGTGTGGGAAGTGGTCCGTTCCCTACGGAATTGTTTGATACAGATGGTGAGAGGATGCAAAAAGAAGGCCATGAATTTGGAGCCACCACGGGACGGCCGAGGCGGTGTGGCTGGCTGGACCTGCCGGCGCTGAAATATGCGATCATGATCAACGGTGTCACACAACTGTTCATGATGAAGGCAGATGTGCTCAGCATCTTTGATAAGATCAAGATCTGTACGGGGTACAGGAGACCAGGGGGCAAGGAGATGGATATATTTCCATACGAGGTAGTTGATGATGACTTAGAGCCTATTTATCATGAGATGGATGGGTGGAATGTCTCTCTCAAAGGGATCAGTGAATATGAGCTTTTACCGCAAGCGCTAAAAAACTATGTGACCTACCTAGAGGAAGAATTAAAAGTACCGATCAACATTGTTTCTGTAGGTCCTGACCGAAAAGAAACCATCTGGAGAAGCCAAGTCCTGGCTTAAAAATATTTCTGGGTAATTCCTTGCATTGATTATACCTAAGCTATTACCTTTGCAGTCCTTTCCAAAAGTAAGGGGGGTATTAAGGAGTTGAATTGAGGGGATGGTTAGCTTGGTGTGATGGTATGTTGGGGTCCGGTTTAGCCGGGGGGTTTTGAGAAAAAAATATTTTTTTTCTTTGGAATGTTGCCAAGTTAAAAACTTCGTTTACCTTTGCAGTCGCTTTTGAAAAAAGGGGCAAAAAAAGAAGCGACTACGAGCGGTAGTA
>JANQLQ010000068.1 GCA_028280565.1 Fulvivirga sp. | reverse complement strand
CTTTGAAAAAGTATGTCATAGGTAGGCTGGCGATGCCCGTGCAGGGGCTACGAAGCCATCTCCTCCAAGAGATACACCGCATGGACTTTGCTACCGCTTCTTGAGTAGGGGATTGCTTCACCGTTAGCCCTACAAACCAGGCCCTGGGTTCGCGCCATAGGCGTCCCTTTGGGGCAATGACGAGCAGAATATGTTTTGGCTTTATTTGAGTATTCTTATCCCGAGTCCAGGTTAAAACGTTTAATTTTGGCGAATTAGGCTGCATTTTGAAACATTCTAGGTAATGCGAACCTCTCAATGAGCAGTTTAATCGGGGTTTCGAGATTCTAAGTCTAGTTTTTCATATTCTTTTGCACGCCCATGCCATAGGCATCCCTTCGGGGAAAGAAAACGAAACAAAAGAAAAGGACGCTAGTAACCAAGCCCATTTTCCCCACTAAACGCACTGTTCAGCCTTTACAGGCCGTATGCCCACAAGCCTCAAATGGACCACGCTGTTCCCGGAGGTCTCCCCTCCATATGCCACTTGAATTTTCAAGAATGCCCTAAAAAAACAATAAAAAGTCTTTCCCCCAGCTTCTATGGCTAGCTTTGTTCGTATTCGGTATCCCAGCTGGTCCCGTCATCTCCTTTTTGTCCGTCCAGTTTGATCATAAAGTTCTTCGCCGGGAAATAAGGCCTCATATGAATATCGAGGTAAATGCGGTCTTTTTGCTGAGGGTCTTGCTCGAATCTTTTGATATCAAAACCTTCAATCAGCCGGTCCGGGCCGGTGACGCTATCGAGGAACCGGATGATCTGGCCGACGAGCTCCTTTTTCATTTTAGAGTTGAAATTTTCAAAGGCCCTTCGGTTCAGGAAGTCCATTAATACTTTGGTGATGTAGTCGAAAACCCTGACCACGGAATAGGTTTGCAGGCCGAGGTTATCCCCATTGAATAACGTTTTAGCCGAAAAAGCCATCACTTTTCCATATTCGTTCACCATGGGCACCAGCCCTAGTTTCTCAAGGCTTGCAATTTCACTTTTCTTCAGGTCGAACCGGACAGCATCTATTTCGTTGATCCCGCCGAATTTTTTACCCGCTGTCACTTGCGACATTAACGTTTTATAGATCTTACCTGCTAAGGCACCGGCCGGAGGTACATGTACGTCCTCTTCTTCTCCCACGTCATCTACTTTCCCTCTTCCTACGAGCCAGTTGCAGGTCATGATCACATTGGAGCGGTAGATATCACCCCCTGTGAGGTTAGCGGCTTCAAACATTTCCATGACATCGTCCGGTTCGTCAAGGTGTTCAAAGTCAGTGATCAGCATCACTTTGTTTTCATGCGCGATCTTAGCCCATTTTTCCACTACCTTGTTGGAGCCAAGGTAGCCCGGCACCACCAGTAGGCCATAGTTGTCCCTGAGATCGAGCCGGTCATAATTTGCTTTCAGTTCCTCGGCTACTACATCGATAAACCGGGTATTATCTAAGTCCTGCAACTGGTCCAGTTCCGCATTGAGGATCGTTACATTTTTAACCTTGTCAGATTCCGTATTTTTGAAGAAGAGCGCCACAGAGCGGTACGAGGTCTCTAGCTCCCGGGTCTCGTCTAAAGCCATTCCCAGGTTTTTCTCCAGTGACTTTTCAGCGGCCTCGGCGCCTTCGCCGGCTTTATTGATCATTTCGCTGGTGTCGTCAGAGCTGCTAAGTATGTCCGCCCATATGTTCAAGGTCTTTTTTAGGATCGATCTTTCTGTCTTTTTTTCCTCTTCAGAGAGAAAGATCTTTTTCCGGGCCTTCCTGCCGGGGTTTAGGTTTTGGGAACCCTCGATGGTGGCTTCAATCAGGTCAAATCCACCGTACTTGACCAGCTGGTCGGCGATCTCGGCTACTTCCTTTTCTTTAACTGCTGCCTCTTGTATTTTAGCTTTTTCTGCCATCGTGTAATCAAAAAAGTGTTTTCCTGGTTTGTGTTTAATCTAATTCGCTGATCATGGACTTAATGGCCTTGATCAGTGCCTGCTTTGCTTCCGGGTCTGTAAGTGCAGCTCTCAATATTTTATTGGTCTTGAGCTGTTTGATCACCTTCTGGAATTGTTCTTTTTCCGTGGCCAGGTCTCTCAGGAATTGACTTTGATTGGTGATCCCTTTTGCGCCAAAATCACCTAAGTTTTTGAATGCCAGGGTTTCTTTTATATTCTTCCCCTTATTATCTTCAAAATCGATGTCAATTTTTGGTTGGTAATGGGCAAATACTTCTTCGACCGTTTTGAGCCCTTCCGAAAACTCGGGCTTTACCGGGGTGTTGGCCGTTAATTTTTCTACGAGTAAGGTCCTGTTCTGAGGAATATCCTGTATTGCCTCGTTCGCATCTTGTTTTACTTCAGTACCTCCTAATCCGTAAGTCGTACTCATGGTTTATTTATTTTATATATTAAATATAGTCAAAATGTGTCAATTCAATCTTATGACGTTCTTTTCTTTTCCTGTGCTCACGTTGAACAGCGTTTTCAACGGCTTAAGGGCTCTATCTCTTGTTAATTCTTCCATATGACCTTGCCGTTTTTGTTTACATCAAGTCGGATCGTATCTCCCTTTTTCAAAGATCCTGCCACGATCATCCTTGATAACGGAGAGCGTACTTCGGCCCTGATCACTCCTTTGAGCGGCCTTGCCCCGTACTTCGGGGTGAAGCCTAAGGTGGCCAAGTGCTTCCTCGCCTCTTGGGTCACTTCGAGTGTGATCCCTTGTTTACCCAGCGTTACTAACAATTCTTCCAGTTGTATATCGAAGATCTGCAGGATATTATCTTCCGTAATGGGAGAGAAGGGCAATATACCGCTTAGGCGACCTAGAAACTCGGGTCTGAAGTAAGCTGACATGATCTCCAATAATTCTGAAGACGGGGGTACCCTATCTTCAGCAAAGGATTTGATGATGTGGTCACTGCCAATGTTGGAAGTGAACAGCACTACTGCATTGGAAAAATCACCTTGCTTGCCCAGCCTATCGTTGAGCTTGCCTTCATCCAAGATCTGTAAGAAAATATCAAAAACAGATTTATGCGCTTTTTCTATCTCGTCAAATAGCACTACAGCGTAGGGCTGCTGCCGGATCTTATTGACCAACATACCCCCCTCTTCGTACCCCACGTAACCCGGCGGTGCTCCATAGAGTAAAGCAGCAGAATGCTCCTCTTTAAACTCCGACATGTCAAAACGTATCATGGCGCTTTCCGTCTCGAAAAGGAATTCTGCCAGTGCTTTGGCCAGTTCTGTCTTGCCTGTACCAGTAGGCCCTAAAAAGAAGAAAGATCCGATGGGCTGCCCGGGTCTCGCCAGCCCTGAGCGTGATTCCAAAATAGCTTCCGTAAGGCTAGTGAGCGTATGATCTTGGCCTACTACCCGTGCCTTGAGGTGTTTTTCCATATTCAGGAGACGTTCCCTCTCCTGGGTCCTTATCTTGCCTAAAGGTATACCGGTATGCTGGGATACCGTGGCGGCCAGGTCGGCGCCGGTCACCTCTTCTCCTCGCTCGGCTAAGGCCGTTTTAAGTTTGCCTAAGAGTGTTGTGAGGTAACCAAAAGCCTCATCTTTAGATCCCGTCTCCTGCTCACCGGTGGCCTCCTCTATTTCAGTAAACAGTAAATAGCTTACCCGGTCTTTTAGGGTTTTAACAAACCATGCTACTTCTTCTGCTACATACTCTGCGTTGGCCTGCATTTCGTCCATCTCTTGCTGGATTTCAAGCAGCTCTTTTTCGGCATTTTCTCGTAAGTTTTTAACGGCAGACATGGTACGGTCCACCAAGTCGAGCGCAGCATCGGGGAGTTGCTTTTCTTGGATGTATCGCTTCGCAAGCCGGATAGAATCCTCTACGGCTTGGTCGGCAAGCTTTACTTGGTGATGCTCTTCATAGTAAGGTAAGACCCCTTTCATCATCATTTTTGTGGTGGTATCATCGGGTGGGTCTACCGTCAAGGTCTCAAACCGTCTTTTGAACGCTTCATCCGATTCTACATGTTTCCGGTATTCGTCGTGGGTGGTAGCGCCTATTACTGTGAGCGTGCCACGGGCCAGCTCGGGCTTCAGGATATTAATGATCCCTTGGTTGCCAGTGGCTTTGTCCATGATCACATGGATCTCGTCGATGAACAGGATGGCCCGGCTGAAAGTCTTAAGTTCTGCCAGTATGCTTTTAAGCCGGTCTTCCACCTCTCCTTTGTAAGAGGCTCCTGCCAGCAGCGATCCCATATCGAGTTCGAAAAGCCTGGCTTCTTTAAGGGTGCCGGGCAGTGTTTGGGTGGCCAACTGCAGGGCAAACCCTTCTACTAAAGCTGTTTTGCCTACCCCGGGCTCACCGGTGATGATCACATTGGGCTTTGAGCGCCTGCCCAGTATCTCGACGATCATACGTACCTCGCGGTCACGTCCTATGATCCTATCGAGGTCACCTGCACGGGCCTGGTCGAGTTTATCTGTGCAGTATTTTTCTAAAGCGCCGGCAGTCATAGCAGGAAATGCAGACGACCCATTGTCAGTGGCCAGCGAGGAAGTTCCATCCCCTGTTAATGTTACTTTTTCCGTTACTGCTTGGAGAAGTTCCTTCGCCGTTAAAGGCATACTCTTTAGCTGATCACGCGAAAAGCCTACCCCGGGGGAGACCAGCGCAGCCAGCAGGAGGATGGGATCAATCTCTTCATGGGAAAGTTTTAACCGTAAAGTATCAGCTTCGAGCAGCACACAGTCTACGAGGTCATCCCCAGGGACAGGGTCTAAGACCGTAGCGGTCTTTGGAAGCGATTCCATGCGTACTTCGGCCCACTCCTGTAGGTAATATATATCTTTTTTCAACTGCTCTAATAAGGGGAGCAGGCCAATGTCTTTATGCAACAGTGCTTTGAGCAAGTGGGCACAGGAGAACTTAGGGTGTTGGTTTTCCTTGGCAAGCGCCTGTGCAATATGAATTGCCTTTTCTGACGCAGCGGTAAGAATATAGTCGAGTGTATGTAGCATACAGGGGTTTCATTCTGGATACTTTAGACTTGGAGCGATCCTCGTTACCCGAGACGTTCCACCCAACTATTAGACGAGCTCAATTTAAGCTTGAATACTACACTTTTTTTCATTCATATACAACCAAACCTGGTTATTTTGTCAATTGAGGTTTAATTGCGTGCACAAATAGGATGAATTAAGGGGGTTCTTGTATAATCGTTTGGTTTTTTATTGCCCAAAAGTTTTTTACAATTATTTTTGATTTACGAATCCATTGATTTATTCCTGGTTTGAAAAATCAATATTACAAATTGCCGCTGGATATGGGTGCCGCTTGTGGGCAGCGTGAGCTGCCTAAATCAGGCTTAAAAGCATCTATTGCTCAGAATATCCATCTGATTGCAACTACCTTCTTGGGCGAGTCAAAGTATGATCCCAACTTTGGCTGCAGCGTATGGGAGGTGGATTTCGACAATGCTTCAACAAACAATGAATTAAAAGAGAACTTAAAACGATCCCTGACCCACGCCATTCATACCTATGAAAAACGGATCACTGACTTTGAGCTGTCAGTAGATATCAAACAAACCGAATTGCAGGTCCTGGTCCAAAGAATTAAAAAAAGAATAGACATTTCAATCGCTGGAAAGTTGGCTTCAACAGACGAAAGGTTTAGCTACTATGAATATTTCTTCATAGGCCCTTTGTCCTATTATTGACTTAGTGACTAGTTATTCAATGTATTGAGTTATCGAGGTGTACAAGGCCTTGCGCCACGGCTTTGATCGTGGACCTGTCACCTCTTTTTCAATGACATAGATACGCTGCTAGATCCTTTAGACCACATGACATGATCACCCTATCACTTACCAGGCTGTGAGTATTCGGTGCATGCGTTAAACACCTTTAGCCAATGGCGGAAAGCAGGGAAAAAATCAAAAGTAGGATGTTCAGGACGGCCTCTAAAATGTGGGGCTATGCCGAGAACGAGGCAGAGACATCTTTCGACCCGCTTGTGAGCATGCTACTTACAGCTTGCGCTTCTGAGCTAGTGAATATTTCTCACGAGATCAGCGAATCCCAAGCGAGGGTAACGGAAAAGTTAATAGAATTACTGAGCCCGGGCACCCTTGCAGGAGTGATCCCCGCGCACGCCGTGGCGACCGGCAGGCCTACCGAATCTTCCTACTTGCTGAAACCGGGGTACCAATTCTTTTTCAACAAGAAAGTTCGTAGCAGCCAGAAAAATACAGAAGCAGCCGGGAAGGATATATTCTTTTCTTCCACTTTGTCCATTCCATTGGTAGACGGAAGGATACGCTATATGGCGTTTGACAATACCTTTACTGAAATCGACCAGGACCATCATAAGGAAGTTTTATTTCAAGCCAAGGATAAAAGGCTTCCCCAGTCTTGCCTATACCTAGGCCTCGAACTCAATGAAAAAGTCAACCCCCTGCCGGGAATTTCTTTCTATTTTGACTTTCCCGATGCCTCCAAGACACGATTGTTCTTTTACAACCTTAAAAACTCACGGTGGCACTTAGGCGATAACCCCTTGACCGTAACCCCCGGCTATGGTGATAGCCATGATGTATATGGCGATGATAGCTTGTCTACCGGGTTTGAAAAGGTGATAGACCGGTATTCCGATGCTCTCAGGCATGTGAATCATTATTATGAAGATCATTTTATAACGATCAAGCCAGGCAAGCAGCAGTGGGCAGCTTATAATAAAAGCAAGAAAACGGCTCCCTTCCCCGCGGGATTTGATGTATCTTTCGATGCGCAGGACCTCGACCAGGTAAACACGGAAAACATCGCCTGGTTAAAAGTAGAGTTTTCTACGGTGATCGATGAGCGTGTGATGTCCCGCTTATTTTGTGCTATCAATACTTTTCCAGTGATCAATAAGAGGTTTCATTCTTCCAGCTTCAAGCTGAAAAAGTACCTCAATATTATTCCATTGTTAACCGATGACTTTTTCCTTGATATTGAGAAAGTACAGGATGACAACGGGCAGGACTTCATGAAAAAGCATTTTGACAGCATTAGCAATTTAAAACCCGGTGAGCTTTTGACCCGGGCAGAAGGTATGGGTCGCTTTGATTCGCGTAGTGCCTCGCAGTTCATTGGCCAGCTTTTGGAGTTGCTCAGGGATGAGAGCGCGTCTTTTTCTATCTTCGGCAGGGAGGCACTCTCCAAAGAAGTCCATAGCTTGAACCAATTGATCTCCCGGCTCGAACAGCGCGTGGATAACGTGGAAACGGGCCATAACGTCACTTATTTGCTGTTGAAAAGTCACGAGGACCAGGACATACTCTTCCTCGACTTTTACACCACCAATGGTTCGGAAGCTAACCATATAAAGGCGGGGTCTACGATGAAAGCTTTTGTGGGCAGTGAAATGAAGGAGGGCATTAGGCTGCTTAAGGATACCCAAGGTGGGAGAGATAAACTGGATTACGAGGGCCGGGTGAATGCCTACCGCAGCTCTTTGCTTTCCAGGGATAAAATTGTGACGGACCAGGATATACGTGCCAAGTGCCTGCATCACTTTGAGCAGCGTATCACTGATGTCACGATCAAAAAAGGATACGCTGAGAGCCTCTCTCTGAAAGGGGGCTTTGTACGGACCGTGGACATACACCTACAGCACGCCGGCGCCGATGCGGAGGACCCGGAATGGCAGCAGCTCTGTAAAGACCTTTCCGTCACCCTGCAGCAACAGTCCGTGAGCGTTTTTCCTTTTCGATTCTTTTTGAATGATGAAATGATATTAACCGATCAATAGAACAACCCATGAACCCCAAGACAAAAAAAGTGACCTGGCATATTGACCGTATGGTGATCCTGGTCTTTGTGTCGCTCATTGCCGTTTCTTCTGTCATCGTTGGCTTTAAGCTCTATTACCACGAACCTTGCCCCAGTGTATCTTTCGAGATCCAAAAATATAACCTGCGTGCGGATGAGGTGATCCATTTTACCAATCTCACTGCGGGGGCTTATAGATACGAGTGGGATTTCGGGGACAGTACTGAACTTGTACACACGGAACACCCCATGCACATCTACAGTAGGCCTGGCGAATACATCGTAAAGCTCAGGGTTAACGGGCAGTGCTTCGATTACAAGACCATCGTGGTGAAAAATTCAATCCCGGTAGTAGACAAGACGCTGATCCCATCATTTACCGCCCCGGCTAAAGTAACCGTGGGGGAGAGAATACGGTTTAATGATCTCACGGACGGCGCCAATGCCTGGGAATGGAGGTTCGGGGAGTCTGGTAAGGTAGATTCGAGAGCCAAAAACCCGTTGTACACCTTTAAGCAGCCCGGGCGTGTTAAGGTATCGCTTATTGTAAATGGCAACATGAAATACATTGCCGAGAAGACGATAAAGGTACTGCCCAAATCAAAAAGAAGGGCGAGGAGGAGGCCGACTCCTAAGCCTAAGGAAGAACCTTATATCCCCGAGTCGCCAGAGGAGTATGTAGAGTATGAGGAAGTGGAAGAACCGGAAGAGGCGGCTTTCGAATACATTTCTGATGAGGACCTGCTGATCTTGATCAAAGATGTGGCCGAAGGGCGGCAGAAAAAGGAAATTATTGACCCATACCTATGTTCAGGGATGTATGCCAGTGTGTTCAGGGTGAACGGGGAGATGATGAGGGTCACGGATTTCTTCAAGAAGATCGAAGGCAAAGACCTAAAGATCAAGAAACTGTTTTCTTTCCGTGATCACAATCAATGTATCGTAAGGGTAGAAATCAAGTACAGGACTAAAATCTTTTAATGCAATACGTATGGAGAGCATAAAACATCAACAGGTCAACTGGGTAGATGGGATGAACATCAACAAAAGCCATCTGCTGGGCCTTGAAAACGAGATCACGGATCATGTGAGGGATGCCCGGCAGAACCAAGTGGATGCACTTTCTTACGGCTTACTGCCTTCTGCCCCGGGAATGGATGATCCCGTAGACATTTGGATGAACATCGATAGCCAAAACCGTGTGTCTGTTCATCTGAATCGCTGCAATGCCGTGACATTAGGCGGTGTGCGCATAGAAATTACTCGGGAGATCGCGGACCAATTGAAACTATCGGCCCATGAGCTTCGATCTGTATTGCAGCTCGACGAAAGCGCCAATGACGATCTTTTGGTAATCCTTACCTGTGATCCTTTTAGCAGGATACCGGTAGGGGATGCGGACCCGGGTGAAACTCCCCCTCGCAAGCCTTATACCCTTCCCAATTACTCGCTGGACCTAGTGCCGGCAAAAAATATGGGCATGGGCGAGGTAGGTCTTTATCATTTGGTAGTGGGAAAAATAGAGGTTAACAGTGGCAAAGCGGTATTGCAAGACGGTTACATTCAGCCTTCTTCTTCTGCCAGGAGCCACCCATTCCTTATGGAGGCCCACGAGCGGCAGGTGCGCTTCCTCAGTGAGTTGGAGTTCAACTGTATCCAGATCATTCAAAAAGTTTATACCAAGCAGATCAAAAATGGGCTGGCACAGATCATTACGGTGATTTGCCGTGCGCTTATCCAGTATACCAGTCACCAATCGACTGTTTTCGAACAGGTGGTGCCTTATCGCTCCCCGGTATTTATGGTCACCCACACGGCGGCGATGGCGCGGATCATTAAAAATGAGATTACCCTGAGAGCCGGCATAGGAGCGGAGCAGCTATTGACCTACTTGGCAGAGTGGTGTGGGCTGAACCAAGCCGAGTTTGAAAAAGACCTGGACGCCATGATCGGTCATGATTACCAGCATTATGACATTAGGCGCTCTATTGAAGCGATAGACAGTTTCATGGGCATAGTGTCATCGCTTTTCCAAAAACTGGCCGAGCTGGACTACATAGGCAAAAAAAGCAAAACCAATATTTTCGTCAAAGAGGAGGCGGTCAACGCGGAGCCCAAAGAAGAAAAAGCGACATGGAGGGGCAGGTTCCTTGCCGAGTAAGAAAGACTTTCTACCTCCCGGCCTAATCGCAGTTCCAGTAACTAACCCATATTTTTAACGAGTTTGATCTATGAAACCATTGAATTCTAAGCAACGAATAAATACTTTTTTCTTATTTCTTTTATTATTTACAGTCACCACGTCGGTCATTGTTTTGGCCGTTTTCTTTGGATTTAGAGTTCCATCCATAGAAAACGCCATGCACCGCGAACGAAACCGTCAAATCATTAACAAAGAGGGGCAGGGCAGGAGTTTTGCCCAGCAAATGGAAGAAGTAAAATCGCTGCTGGACTCCATGGACATGCCCGGGGTCAATTCTGATTATATGGAACGTTTGGTTAGCTCAGAGCTGGCGGATATGCAAAGCTCATTGCCGGTTGAAGATTCTACTTACCGCCGCAGGATGTATTCTAATATTATCCAGACTTTTTTGGAGCTTAAAAATGCAAAATCTTCCCTGATCCAGCTCAATGACGTGCGTGGGGAACTCGATGAATATGACGAACTGATCGACCAGTATAAGCGTGACTTAAACCAAGCCCAGCGGGACTTAGATATCTGCCGCCAAATGAGCAGGCGGTAAGGTTGGAAAATGATATCGGCTGATACCTCGCCGGGGGTACTGCCTATGATCCCGGCCTTACGATTTGTAAGGTCTTCATGTTACCATAACACAGGGTATCTTACCTTGTGCCGGTCCGGTGATTTTAAAAAGAAGAGATGCAATCCATAGAAGCAGGCCGTTAAGGAGGGCTCCAGGAGCTAAATGTACGGATGGTGCCCTAACTCCGGACGCTTACTAAAATAAAATCGACCGGCGGTACTCTCCTGTTTCCCTTCCAGGATAAAGTGACAAACACGGGCCTGCCTACTGCCAGATTTACCTTACGTTCAAGTTTAATTCATAATTTCTTCATACGGTTAAATTGAAATTCATTTTCTAAAAAATGAATTTAGTGTCCTTTCAATAGCTACGTAATCAACCTGTTAGACACTAAATCTCTTTGTATTTCATAGTTGCTTTAAACAATAAGAATGATTAAAAAAATGTAAATATCAACCAACAGATATTCCCATGAATTACTTGAAAAAGCTAATCTTGAGAGACGATCTAATGAATATATTTTTCCCGGTATATTCATTTTTTGATTCCCTCATTTTGATTTTTCTTCTTGGATACATTAGGGGGTCATTCTTCCCGATTTTGTCTTTGCCTATACTCTCACGACAAAATAAGATCTTGATAGCTGTAATACTGGTGTTGGGATGGATACTATCCGTTTTCATCGTGTCTATGCTCCAGTCTAAGAACCTTAACAAAACCAAGCACTACCTCGGCGCGCTGGGAACGTCAGGGGTCATTTATGGGATCATCACGGTTTCGTTGATTTCGGTCAATGATTTCATGGGCTTCTCTTTCGTACAAGCGCTGCTGGTGTTTGTTTATTCTTTCATCATCCTTTTGATCAGCAGGATGGCCTTCTTTATGGTGTACAAAATCACGGACCGGGGCTATCGAAAACGTAAGAAGATCGTGATCATCGGATCTAACGCTACGGCCAGGCGCTTAATCGATCACTTTTCCGACAAGAGCGTCAGTACAGCCCAGGTTGAGGGGTTATTTGATGCCCGTGATAATTTTGAAGAGGAGTATATAGACTTCTACCTGGGGGAGCTAAACGATGTGAAATCTTATTGCCTGGAACACAAGGTGGACGAGATATACTACACACTTGCCAACCACAAGGATTACCTGAATGAGCTACGCAGTTTTGCAGATGAAAATTACATTTTCCTAGGCATAGTTCCTGATCTTGATATTGAGGATGATTTTAAACTGCGTACACACGTAATTGATCATCATGGAATACCCGTGGTCTCTTATGAGCGAACGCCACTTTCCTCGCATATCAATAGGTTCACAAAGCGATCGTTTGATATCGTGGTTTCTTCCATTGTGCTGGTCTTACTTTCCTTAACCTTGTTCCCGGTCATCGCTATTATGATCAAAATGGATTCGAAGGGACCTATTTTCTTTAAACAACTGCGGACGGGCAAAAGCTGCCGGACATTTTGGTGCTATAAGTTTAGGACGATGACGGTCAATAATGAAGCACATTTGAAACAGGCCACCCGGGATGACAAAAGGGTGACGGCCGTGGGGCGATTCCTGAGGAAAACCAGTTTGGATGAGCTTCCGCAGTTTTTTAATGCACTGCGCGGTGATATGTCAATCGTGGGTCCGAGACCTCATATGATCGTACATACCGATCAATATACCCGGGAATTCGCTACGTTTAAAATTCGCCATGCGATAGAAGCCGGCATAACAGGCTATGCGCAGGTCAATGGATTCAGGGGTGAGATCAAGGAGCCTTGGCAAATGGAAAAGAGGGTCCTCTTTGATAAATACTATCTTGAAAACTGGAGCATTTTACTGGACCTCCAGATCATTTACAAAACCATCATCAACCTGTTTAAGGGTGAAAATACAGCCTACTAATAGGCTTCATGAGTAGTCTTTCCCTAACCACTGATACATGAAAATGACAACTTACAAGAAACAGGATCTATTTTCAGTCAACTATTCCTTAGTAGATTATGATTCGGCAAGTGACGTAATCATCGAACATGCCAAGCAAAATAAGAGCTTTGGTATGACAGCGCTGGCAGTACATGGTTTGATAGAATCTGTGTGGGATAAGGATCTAAATCGATTGGTCAATAAGATCGACCTGGTCGTTCCGGATGGCCAACCCATTGTTTGGGCTCTTAACTTTTTTTACCGCACGAAATTAAAAAGCCGTGTGATTGGCCGTATTATCACTTATCATGTATTGAAGAAGGCAGATAAGGCGGGGTTAAAGGTGTATTTGTATGGAAGCACCCGTGATACTTTGGAGAAGTTTGAGCAGTACATAAACAAGGAGTTTCCCAATATTGAAATATGTGGTATACACGCGGATAGGTTCCGGGAAGCCACGGAAGAGGAGGACCAAGAGGACATCCAAAAGATCAATGGTTCGAACGCTAACCTCGTTTTAGTCGGGCGGGGGTGTCCGCGACAGGAGGTATGGGTGGCTAACCATATCGGCAGCGTACATGCCCCTATGATGGCCGTGGGAGCCGCCTTCGACTTTTTGGCAGGAAACTCTGTGATCGCTCCCAGCTGGATGCAGCGTAATGGACTGGAGTGGTTGTTCCGGCTTATGCAGGAGCCTTCCAGGCTTTGGAAGAGATACCTTTTTACTAATTCATACTTCATTTTCCTGTTCGTTCGGCAGGTGTTTGGGTTAAGGCCCAGTCGTGGCATAAGTTCATGACCCTACTATGCTTTACCGGTATGTTCCCAGGGGTTGGTGATAACGTGTGGCCCAACCTGCTAACCAATGAGTAAGGTAAGCTTTTGTAACCGGCTTTATGGCTAGACCTGGATTAGACACTAGGATTCTACTACTTTATTTACATGCTGTTTAACTCCTTTACATTTGCATTATTTCTACCACTGGTATTCTTGCTGCATTGGTATGTTTTCAGCGGTAATCACAAGAGGCAGAATTTGATCCTGTTGATCAGCAGTTACCTTTTTTATGGTTGGTGGGATTACCGCTTCCTGTCACTGATCGTTATCAGCTCGCTAAGTGACTATATCATTGCGCTTAAATTAGGCCAAACCTCTAAGCCTCAGCATAGGAAGATCTTACTTGGCGCAAGCCTTTTGGTGAACCTGGGCATCCTTGGCTTTTTTAAATACTACAATTTTTTTATTGATACCGTAGTTGAATCGTTCGGGCATTTTGGGATACAGGTAAATTTATACTCTTTGTATGTTATCCTGCCGGTAGGCATTAGCTTTTATACCTTCCAGACCTTGAGCTACACGCTTGATGTATACCGGCGTACGATCTCACCTACCAAAGACTTGCTCTCGTTCATGGCATACGTCAGCTTTTTTCCGCAGCTCGTAGCCGGTCCTATTGAACGCGCGAGCACATTGCTACCCCAGTTCAAAAAAGCCCGGGCTTTCGAGTTTGAAAAAGGGAAAGAGGGGATAAAGCTGGTGATTTGGGGGTTATTCAAAAAAGTAGTGATCGCCGACCAGTGCGCGATTTTCGTCAACGAGATTTTTGCGGCCCCGGGGGAGTATCCCGGGAGTATGTTATTCCTGGGGGCGATATTCTTCGCCTTTCAGATCTATGGAGATTTTTCAGGGTATTCTGATGTGGCTATTGGCACGGCTAAGCTCTTTGGAATAGACCTGATGCGGAATTTTCGATATCCTTATTTTGCCAGGGACATTGCAGAGTTCTGGAGAAGGTGGCATATCTCACTTTCTTCGTGGTTCAGGGACTACCTCTACATTCCCCTAGGAGGTAGCCGGGTGGGTACCCTAGGAAGGATCCGTAACGTGATCATAATCTTTACGGTAAGCGGGGCTTGGCACGGTGCCAATTGGACCTTTATCGTTTGGGGGTTTCTCCATGGGCTTTACTACATCCCACTGCTCCTGTCACAATCCACGAGGGTGCACCTCGATGAAGTAGGACACCAAAGGCTTTTACCCAGTGGGAAAGAATTTCTACAGATGGCGGTCACCTTCCTGCTGGTCTCGTTTGCTTTTATTTTCTTTAGATCGGAAAGCTTATACTCTGCCGGCTTTTTTATCAAAGCGATGGTCTCCTTCGACTCCTGGGCCTTTCCAGGCTGGCGAATGCTGTATATGCTGGGATGGATAGTACTGCTAGTCGCGATTGAATGGCTGAATCGTGATAAGCTCCATCCGTTCAACTTTGATCACCGGCCATTTTTTATGAAATATTGTATCTATGGAATGGTCTCTTACCTGATCGTGGCATTTTCATACAACGGCCAGCAATTTATATATTTTCAATTTTAGGCCATGGGACAGTTTTTGAAAAAAATCGGTATTTACGCAACGTTTTTAGTGCTGTTTTTCCCATTGACGGCATTACTCTATACACTATCGGGCTCCGCAGATGATTTCGATAAGATGGAAGTGGAAGACCTGGTGGCCAAGTATCATTACCTAAAACAAAATGAAGAGAAGTACAACACGGTTTTCATCGGCAGCAGTACCGTGTTCCGCCATATCAATACGCGTACCTTTGATTCCATTTGTCATACCTATTCATTCAATTTGGGTTCTGGCGGTTTCATGCCGGTACGTTCGTTTGCCTTCTTAGAGGCGATGAGCCTTGAAAGTTGGGACCTGGACTATATTTTCTTTGAACTCAACGCTTTCGCCACCCTGAAAAGCAATTTTAATACAAGCCCTTCCTTATACGCGCTTGATTTCAACTATTATGAAATGGTGATGCAATCCATTATCAATTCGGGGTATACAAAAGAGCGAAAACTCAAATATATCTACATATACACACAAACGTTACTTTATAAGTATTTCGGTACCGGGGTACTAGGCCAAATGGTCTCGGAAAAGCCGGGATCTGGCACGAACCGTTTCGCCCCTATCCTGGAAAATGACGGGTATTATTCCTTTGACCAGGACATTAGGGAGAACCAAAATGAGCTCAACGAAGGAAATGTCATTCGACATAATAAGTTTAGAAAAAATAAGAAAGTACTAGGCAGGCTGGCTAAAAAGAACATTTTTCATGAGCCCAGTAACTTTGACCCTCCTGTCACCAGGTATGCTACTTTTTTAAACGAGCTCTCAGACCGGTTTGCCGAGCAGGGGGTAAACCTCGTACTGTTTATCAAACCCCGGAATTTTAACGAAGATGACATTGATTTTTTTCACCAAGTGGCGCATCACATCACGCGATCACCCGTGATAGACTTGTCTGACCCCGCGGAATACCCGGAGTTTTATGAATTTGATAACAGTTTCGACATTTCTCATTTCAATGCAAAGGGAGCCCATATATTTACGGCACAATTGGCCAATAAAGCAAAACGAATGGGGATCATACAAAAGGTTGAGTTAAGCGGGGCTACGTATTAGTTGTTAATAATGGTACTATATTGCGTACAACATAGTGTAGATCCAGGTCACAGACCCCATTTTATATGTTGTTAAACAAGGTACAAGTCATAAACTTCTTATACCTCGCCAGCTTTACGATGTACGGGGTGGGGAAGTACCTGATGAAAGTGGGCAACTATTCCGTAGGCAATGCCATCGGCCTCATCCCGTTGTTGTGTATCATCATTATTTGGTTGCTGGATATCATTATTAACAAGAAGGGCGTGTATTTCCTGCTATCAGGTAATTACTTACTCTTGCTATGGTTTTCCGTGGCGTGTATGGGTGCTTTGTTCGTAGCCTACCAACATGGTCATCCCGGCTATAATGCCGTTAACATTTTCTCCATTTCCTTTTTTGTGCTGGCCTGGTTTAGTACCTCGGTGATCGTACAGTTCTACAATATCGACGACCCGGCGTTCAGCATAGCCGATATTTTGTATTGGGGGCTTACCCTGCTGATCTTGGTGAATTTTGCAGGGTATTCGGCGGGTTTAACCAATGCTGTTCATGCCATCCCGGGGCGCCTCAACTTTCCATTTGCGTCCGGTTTTTATTCCACTGCGAATACCGTGGCGATCATCAATCTTTTGATCATCGAAAGGTGGTACCGTGGAATTGACAATCCCTGGATGAAAGCGTTTACCCTCGTCCAGTTTTTGACTAACCTCTACTTGATGGTAGGCTTTAACTCCCGGTTGTCCATCATGGTTTTTATCATGATCGTTATCATACGGGTAACGAGGATGGTCAGTTTTTACCCGGTTTTATACATCCTGTCATTCTTTACCATTCCTATCATTATTAACTTGTCCGACCTGATCTACAAGATATTCCAACTGCCCTTGTTAAGCTCCGTCATCCGGCGTTTGAGTTACGAGGATGTAACTGGCTTTAACGGGCGGAGGGATCTATGGGAAAGAGGGATTGAGTGGTTCCTAAATCAAGGGGAAGGGTTTTTATGGGGAAAAGGGGTCACGGGTCACTATTACATCGGGTTGCTCGATGATCTCGCCGAGTTTTACAACAAAACAAGTGCCCTTACATTTCACATGCACAGTAGTTTATTGGAATACCTGTTGTCCATTGGGCTGGTAGGTACCTTACCCTTGTTGCTTTTATTTTACAAGTGTATCAAACGTGCCTGGTCCTACCAGCTTACAGGGCACCCGGACGCTATCATGCTCAGCGTGATTGTCTACTTGCTTTTCCTTTTCCAGGTCGACGGGTATGTATATTTCCAAAGCTTAGGTTCTTTTATAGCCTTTACCCTTTTCTCCGGCCTAATGGTCAGGAAGGGTTTGGAAACAGATCCAGTAGTAAAAACGAGACCCGGTACCAGCACAATGAAAAATAAAAGAAGTGCCGGGGAATTAGTCCACAGTTGAGGGCTTTCCTTCCCGTTTTTTTAAACCCGGGACCCAAAAAGGAGGCTTATCATAGGCGCCGGCGGATGGAAATTCCCTTGCTCGTTCCAGTGAACCCTTGTTGAAAGCACCGTCGGTAAAAAGTAGCGGCATGAATTTCCCTTGCTGGTCCCAATGATTTCCTGACTTCTCGCCAAGAGCGCCTATTTTCTTATTCGTCAAATTGTTCTTATACACATTGGCCTTATACATACCCGGCTGGTTGAAGGTGACGATCGACCCTTTGCCATAGACATAACAAGTATTGTTCATAATAATGTTGCCTTGGGCGAGCTTTCCATTGCGCCCGGGAGAAAGTATAACGGCATGTTCCATTCCCCAAATCACATTATGATGGATGAGGAAGTCCCTACAGCCCCCATCCAGGTAAACTCCTATGGCAATATTATGATTGGGGCGATTAGAGTCTTCGTACGTTATGCCGTGTACATCATGGATCCAATTGTAAGCAATTACAGTGCTATCGCCCAGCGCCCCATTGGTATAGAAAACACCTCCATCCTGCCCGATCTTCATGCAATCATACATATCATTATAGGCGATCCACCCCTTCTTAACCCCAATACCCCATAGAATGAACCTTCCTGACTTCCTGAGTACATTATTTACGACCCTGGTATTTCTGCCCCCCACGTTGATACACGCGTTATAGTTACCCATCCAATTTACATCTTCAATAATGCAGTTACTGACCTCATGGTCTGTTCCCAGCTCTACAGTCATCCCGCTGCCCCAGCTGTGTGCTATTCGGCTGTTGGTGAATTTATTGTTACTTCCATTTTTGATCTTTACCGTCACATAACCTCCTAGTTCGTGATTGTGCATATAAAATGGCACGGGGTAGGTAATATCCATATGATCCAGCCTGCAGTATGTCGAATTATTCAATTCCACCCCGGCGGCTTTGATATCTATGCCACTGATCACGATGTTTTGAGAGAAATTGATAACGAAAGCATTGATCCGGCTCTTGGCTTCGATGATCATTTGACTTGGTTTTTTACCCTTTGGAGGCTTTAGGTACAGCTTGTTTTGCCGTTTATCCCAATACCACTCCTTTTCCTTATCTATAGCGGCCAAGTGATGTGCTATAAATCCCCTTCCTCGTCCCATGGGGACGCCCCCGTTTTTAGCAGTAAAAAGGTATTTGACAAAGTGGTCAAGGGTACTTTTTCTCCATCCTTCTGACCGCCAGGAACAGCGGAAAGAATCACCATTAAAATCGTCCACCACACCTTGTAACGGCCCAAACTTTTTGTCTACCATAGCATGAAAAATACCTCCCTCTAAGCTTGGAGGAGGGATCTCTTTAGCTCCCGGGGCTTCAAATTTGAATGTACCGTCTACATAGGCAGTGACAGGCGTTCCATGGGTTTCCCAATGGAGCAGGTCGCCAGGTTGGTTTGGGAATTTTGAGATTTCCATGAGCTCGCCGTCGGCAAAAACCTGTGTAAATAATCCACCCCTATTTCCTAAATGGCGAGGCATGGAAAGATTATTTTCCTTATCCGAGGGTTTAAAGTATGCGCTATAAGTTTGACCATCAAATGGGACCCAATTTTTCACTACGTCCAGCCCGGACACCGTTACTTTTTCATTTTTGTAGTTCTTGAAGGTAAGGTCGCGCCCCTTTATTTTAATGGTTTCACGATATATCCCTCCCCGGATAAAACATGTATCACCCGGTTGCATTTTGGTTACAGCTGCCGAAATGGTACGCAGGGGCTCCTCTATCTTCATACCCGGGTTAGAATCGTTACCCTCGGGGCTTACAAAATAGGTATGAGGAGCGTCATAAAGAGAGACGCTTTTTTCATAATCCCAATGGCCTTGAATTGAGATTATCAGCATAAGAAGATGGAAAGGTGTTATGGAAATCATCTTAGATCTATGTCATTCACACCCAACTAAATATATAGACTCCTTATGGTTCCTCAAAGACCAGGGCCCTATCAATTTATTAAGATTACATTAACTAATCTTTCCTTAGGCGAGTGACTCAAAGAGGGCCACAAAACCGGCAGAACGATTTCGATTGCCGAAATTTCCCAAACCTGGATTCTCCTGGTAAAACCTTCCCAGCGCTCATAAAATCCACCTGGATTTAGGGAATACAACCCCTGGTCTGGGCATAGGAACACTATATGTTACCTATTGAAACCCAGCAGGATGACCGGGTTGCCTCGTTACGGAATTAACCTAAAATGAAGCAAATATTAAATTTGATTTTTTATGATTTTTATGGAAAAAAGATTCTCTGAAATTCAAAATAAAATGATTTAATTGGCCTCCCGTTAGAACGAGGTTCTCTCTATAACTATCAAAGTAAATGATAATTTCTCGTCTCGTAACTCTCTTCTATTGTTGGTTTTATATGATAAGCGCCCCGGTAGCATTAGCCTTTGCTCCCGTGGAAGACGGCACAGGTGAAATTTCAGGAAAAGTGCTGGACGCAGAGACCGGTGAAGAGCTAATAGGAGCCACCGTGGTGATCAAGGGCACTCAAAATGGGAGCATCACTGGCTTAAGCGGTGATTTCTACCTTTCCGGTGTGGAAGAAGGCAACCAGACCCTAGTAGTGTCCTTTGTGGGATATGCCACATCGGAAATAGCGGTGAAGATACAACAGGGTATACTTGTGAACGTCACGGTGCAGCTACAGTCTTCTACTACCCAGCTCGATGAGATCGTGGTGGTGGCCAAAGCAGATATCCGCTATTCGCCCATCAGGAATTCTACGGATATCCAGTTGGTGAATGCTATCAAGTACAGCGAGGGGATCATCACAGGGATCTCAAATGAGCAGATCATAAAGTCCGTTGACCGTGACGCTTCCCAGATCGCACAGCGGATTTCGGGGGTTTCACTGGTAGATAGGTTTGTGGTCATCCGGGGGTTGGACACGCGGTATAACCTGACACTCATCAATGGCATAGTGGCTCCCAGTTCAGAAGATAATTCACGGGCCTTTTCCTACGATGCTTTGCCTACGGGAGTTATCGACCGGATGGAGCTGGAAAAATCACCGGCCCCGCATTTGCCAGCTATGTGGGGAGGAGGCATCATGAAGATCTACACACGCAACTTTGCGAAGGCACGACAGATCAATATTAATGTATCCGGTGCAGCAAGAACCGAGGGCTCCAGTTTTACCAATAATTTTGTAACGTACAATGGAAGCAGCAAGGACTGGATGGCTAACGGCGCAGGAGATCGCCGCCTGCCGGCGCTTTTGCGCCAACCGTATTTCCAATATCCTAACATCAATGATTACCCGCTGGAAAACCTTTCCATTGCCAGGTCTAACTCTTTTAGAACATTTACCCCTACCCAGGATACGCATGATTTTGATAAGCGAGCCAATATAAGCTATTATGATTCATGGCAGATCGGCAAGCTGAGTTTGAATAACTTAACGGCCGCCAGCTACACCCAGGAAAGATTTTTTTGGGATTTGGATCGTGCGTTCAATGCTGGGGTGTATTCCCAGGTCAATAATAACCCGGATTCCGATACCTTGGTAAATGGTGAAGGTCAGCAATTCTTTTTGGAACGACCGGATCTTATCGGTACGGACTCTATACACGAAGAGCAGATCAGGATCAGCGCTGTGCAAAGTTTGGGCCTGTTGTTTAATGATGATCATAATGTCAGTGTTACCTTATTTTACAACCGGTTTGGCACGGACCGGGTCCTGAACCGTACTTCGGTAGACCTAAATACCCAGGAAGACGAGATCGCCAAAAACTTCCTGTTCCGTTATGAGCAACGTGATATAATCGTGGGGCAATTGGGAGGTAGCCATCGATTGAACGATAAGCATTCCATAGACTGGACCGTGGGGTCCTCGATCACGAGGAATGACATCCCGGATCTTCAGCGTTTCCTATTCGTTCAAAACATTGAGGATGATTCGGCAGGCTTTTGGAGCGTCCGGGTGGGCCGAGGCACCGGCGATGATACCTTCCAGTCGCATTACGTTTTTGAGACCGAAGAGCGCTCGCTGACAGGCAGGCTGGATTACAGGTTAGACCTTTCCAGCCAGGTCTACTTGAGAGCGGGAGTGTTCTATGATCGTAAGGAACGCGAATTCTTCTCGCAGCGGTATGCGATTTTTAGTACGCAAGATCCAAATTCGGTAGACTATGGACCGGTGTATAGGCCCTGGCTTAAATTGGATTCAATATATGCTGCTGAAAATTTCGACCTGGATCAATTGTACCTGGCCAATCCACAAGGGCAGGGAGCGTATTTTTTCGACGATGAATCGCGGGAGGCCTATGCGAGTATGAGCTATCCCTTGATCCCCGATAGGTTGTCTTTCTATGGCGGGGTACGCTATGCCCGTTTTAAGCGGGTACTGTATGACCAGTTTAACCTTCCTACGGAAAGTACTACGCGGTTTGCCGGGAGAATTGTTACTGTTCCTGACCAGGACGTTACCTACCTCTTGCCGTCTGCCAACCTTAAGTACAATTTCATGGATGGAGACCTGGCGATACGACTGGCCTACGGTCAGTCCGTGGATCGTCCCCAGTTCAGGGAACAGGCCGGGGCGAGTAGCCTGGATCCGAACGGGGAAAGCTTTTCCTTTTACGATTTTGAAAACAACGAAGATTTTACCGGTAATCCTACCATTGAAAACTCCCTCATCCATCATGGTGACCTACGGCTGGAATTTTTCCCTCGTTCGGGCGAGTTCATGTCCATTGGCGGGTTTTATAAGTTCATTGATAAACCGATACAGCGATTTGTCGAATCCCCGGGTGATGACGGTTCCCCGGACGTATTTTACGCCAATGCGCGGGAAGCGGAAATATTCGGGATGGAGCTAGAGGTAAGAAAGAAGTTTGACTTCTTAAAAAATCCAGTGCTGCGTAACATGTCAATTAACTTGAATGCTTCTTACATAATCAGCGAGGCGCGCTATTCTTTAAGTGATATTTACAGTCTTCCCGGTGTATCGGATGACCTGGAAACCATAAGGCTCCAGGGCACATCGCCCTACTTGCTGAATGGCGCTTTGTATTACGAGAGTATTAGATCCGGGACATTACTATCGGTTATCTACAACTTGACCTGGGACAGGATCCGGGAGTATAACGCCGGGCCAAATATCGGCGACCTGGTAGAAGGAAGGCGGGGCCAGCTAGACCTTGTTTTTAAACAAAGGATATCGGACCTGCTTACGGTCAAGGCCGGCGCCCAGAATGTATTGAATCAAAGGATCTATTTCTACAGGGACCTGGACAACAATTATGTTTTTGACCCTGATCTGTCTTCTATTCGATTTGAGGGACAAAATGGCGGGAACGTTCGTCGTGATTATGAAGAAGTGGCGTATAGACCCGGTGCTTACTATTCGCTTGGCTTTTCCTTTACCATTAACTGATATGAAAAAGTCCGTCATTAGTTTTTTGACATTGGTGTTAGGGATCGTAGGGTTGTTTTCATGTGAATTGATTGAAAATGAGCCTGTTGGTAATCCTAATTTGGGGATAACGGGGTTTTTCCCCGAACGTGGGGCTCTCAGGGGAGATACCATTACCATCATGGGTACAGGGTTTGATCCCGTTACCTACCAGAACCAGGTAACGTTTGACGGAGGTGTGCGCATCGTGCAAGGTATCCCGGATGATAATGGGCTGATCGTTGAAGACAGCCTTTTTGAAGTTGACGCTCCCAGGCAGTATGCCAAGGTAGTTTCAGCTTCATTCCAAGAGCTACAGGTCATTGTACCGGATGAAGCCTTTGGGGGATTTGTCAATGTTCTCTTCGGGGTGGATACGGCATCAAGCCCGGTAGAATTCGAGCTGATCAGTTTATTAAAACGGCCCGTGATAGAGAACGTAACCCCAAGGCTGGGGGCGCCGGGTTCGTTCGTATCCGTAAGTACCAGGAATTTTATCACTACCCCCGGGGGCGAGATCGACGTAGATTCTATGGTGGTATTGTTTGGAGGCATTAACGCCGCTATATCTCCTAATTCTATCCTGATCAACGCGCAGGTGCCCTCTATACCGGCGGGCCCTACGGATCTGAGGGTAGGTGTGATCAGTGAGAGAGGGGATACATTGCTATCGCAGCCGGTAAACTTTAGTATCCTGCCCGGCATACTGGATGTGCCCACGGTCTACTGGACGGGCTTTCCACAATTAGCTACCTACTCCATGCGCAAGGGAAGCCTGGACGACGGCTTGATCTCCATTGATTCTAATTTTGTAGCATCGAATTTTGACTTTACTACTGGTATAGCCATCGATAAAGAACGTGAGCTTATTTATTGGGCGGATCAAAATAGTTTCGTGGCGAACTCCACCTTCATATACACGGCTGATTTAGAAGGGAACCTGCTATTTTCCAGGGAGCTGACCCTTAATGGTGTAAGGGATATCGTGCTGGCAGGGAACAACAACCAGCGGCTTTACGCTACGAATGGAAGAAGCGATATCCGGCAGTTTAACTTGAATGTGGACGGAAGCTTGCCGGGAAGCCCTCCTACTATTGTTTACAGGAACGATGGCAGTTCAATAGTGAACCTGAAGATCGTGGGAAATGACTTCTATTGGGTAGACGCCACGGCAGGGAGTGTACAGTACGGTGTTTTGGAGAACAATGCATTGGTAGATATTGAAACGTTGTTTAGCACTGCGGATGGCTTGGTAAATCCTACGGCTATTGCCGTGGGTGTAGCCACACAAACTTTATACATCGCTGACCTGGAAAATGATGGGGTCACCATCTACCGCGGTAACCTGGGTGGGACCGGTTCACTGGCAGAAGTGTATACGTCAGCTACCACGGGCGCATTCAACGCCGGGATCACCGATATGGAAATTGATGAAGATAGCGAATTTATATACTGGATGCTTGACACCCGCGATTCCAATTTTGAGGCGGTGGGTGGATTGTACCGCAGGTCTACGACCAGCGAAAGGGATGCTGAGCTGATCTTCAATACGGAGGCGGGTAATTACTTTGATCTAGATTAAACAAAGCATGGCATGATACGAGTTCTTCCGAAACGTTGTCCCTTGGTCTTGACCCGGTCCGCCCTATGGCTGCTAGCCTGTGGGGTGTTTGTCTTCTTATCCTGTGAAGACGCCACAGATGTGGACCTATCATCCAATGACCTCGCCGTGACTAGGATAGAGCCTATCTCTGCCCTCAGTGGAGATACGATACAACTTTTCGGGAGTGGTTTTAACCCGGATCCCATCAGGAATTTGATCCAGTTCCAATCTTCGCAGGTGACCGCCCGGGTCACTTCGGCTACCGGCGAACAGTTGAACGTGGTGGTTCCCGAAGATGCGCAAATAGGCCCTCTTCAAATTGCTGTAGGGCCCTTTAGTACAATCAGCAGTGTTCCATTCCAGCTGTCGCCCACCCTGACGGCAGTAACGCCTAATGTAGGCTTTCCCGGGGAAAAGATATCCCTGCGTGGGCAAAACCTGTCCTCCGATCTTAGCCGGTTAGTGGTATTTTTTGGTGCCGTTGAAGTAGATTCTATCATTGGAGCAAGTTTTAGTCAAATCGACTTGGTCATTCCCGCAGAAATTGAATCGGGACCCGTTGAGATCTTTGCGGGTATCCTCGTACAGGGGGATACCGTGTACACGCCCGGGCTTGACTTCACCGTGTTGGACCCCGACCGGCCGTTGCTGTTATCAATGAGTCCTGCTACAGGATTTGGAGGCGCTACGGTGGAGATATTCGGAAGTCGTTTTAAAACGGATCGGGATAGTATTAGCGTAGACTTCGGGGGGGAGATCTTGCGAGATGCGGACCTGGTAGAATTAGAAGAGACAAGGATCGTGGTCAATGTCCCTACGGAGATCGATGTAGAAGGGCTTGGCAGTTTAGAGGTGAATGTTTCCGTAACAGTGATCGCTGATGATGGAGAAGCATTAACCACCGACCCACTGACCTTTACGGTGCTAGAAAGGCTGGCCTTGCCGGTGTTCTATTATGTAGGTCTCAACGACCCCGACCAGCAGGTGAGGATAGACGACTCCTTGTATGTAGCCGAACCTACCATTGATGGGGGTGTCATCAATGCACTGAATCTCTCGACCAACCCCAACATTGGTGTAACACTGGACCCGGGGAATGATAAGATCTATTTTACCACCATCTTTGAAATTTTTGAAGGAGACTTGCAAACCATGACCTCGAGTGCCGTCCGCGATGAGGTAACGGGAGATATTGCTTTAAATAGGGCCAACCAGCAGGCTTATGTATACAGTGGCGAAACGGAAATCAGGGAAATCAATTTAGGGGATGGAGCCAGTGAAGCGTTACTCAGGGGGCAGCGTTCATTTACCCGGAACGGCGTAGTGAATATGAAATACAGGGATGGGATGGTCTATTTCTGCGGCGAACTGTCCGGCCTGAATGTGATCAAATCCCTCGATGTGACGAACCCTGCGGATAATACCCTTTATTCCAATGATCATAACGATAATCCTTCGGATAAATATGTTGCTCTTGCGGTAGGGGAGTCCGACCTTTACGTGGTGAAGGCTGCCCATTTCCCAGTCCAGCCAAAAATTGGAGGTTCCGGCTCTAACTCGGTGATCCTTTCAGGACCTAAGGATGGTTCTGCACCTCTCCAAGCCATCTATGACCAGGGGGATGGCATAGGAGATCATATCACTGACCTGGAACTGTCCAGCGACGGGCAAACGCTTTATTGGATCGTGAAAGAGGAAGAGGGAAGTATCCGGAGTGCGCCAGTGAGCCGTGATCCGTCACAGGTGCAGGTGCTGGTATCCGGGATCAGGAATGGGATCTATTTTGACTTGATAGAACCCGATTGACCGGTGAGCCTAGCGGCCTCTTACTTCTTTTATGATTAGATAATTTTCGGGTAACCTTAGAGGAAAGATTATTACCTAGTTTTACTAGTTAAAAATTGATTACGAGGAATATATGCTGATCTCTGACTCCAAAAATTTTATATTTATTCATAATTATAAAGTGGCGGGATCCAGTGTAGGTAAGGCGTTACACCCCTACTCTAATACGCATCGGCGAAAGAATAATGCGGTTATTCGCGCACTACAATCAGCCCGTGTTCTCCCGGGTCATTACCCTTTTAAATATCCCTTTCACATCACCGCCCGGGAGCTTAAAGCAAAGATGGGCGTAGGGATCTTTAACTCTTATTACAAATTTGGCTTTGTACGTAACCCGTGGGATTGGCAGGTTTCGTTATACACATTCATGCTGAAAAATCACAAGCATCCTCAGCACAGGATCATAAAAAACATGACCAGCTTTGATCAATACATTGAATGGCGGGTAAATAATGACCTGCACTTGCAGATGAAGGCGTTTTGTGATGAAGATGGTAACCTGCTGGTTGATTTTATCGGGAAATTCGAAAACCTGCATGCCGATTTTGAAAAGGTATGCCAAAGGCTTAAAGTGGAGGCAGAACTGCCCCATTTGAACCGGAGCAGGGCGGATCATGACTTTTTAAAACATTACTCTGAAAAGTCGTTAAAAATGGTTGCCGAGGGGTTTAGGGAAGATATTGAACGCTTTAATTATTCAATACCATCATTGCTTCAAACCAACTGATTTCAAATTTAAAGCTATGGATCGACTATTAGTACTCGTTGTTTTTACCCTTGCAGTATGGGCTTGTAATTCTTCTAAAGAAAAAGATCAAACAGGGGAATTGAAGGGAAATTCGGATATCGCTATTTCGGAAATACATCCCAATAGAGCAATGCCCGGCACATTTGTGACTATCTATGGCGCGAATTTTTCTGACCAGTCAAAAGTATACATTGGAGATGTTGAAGTAGATTCCGTTGATTTCAAATCGTCCATGTCACTGAGGATAAAGGTGCCCAAGATGGCCGCCGAAACATCACGGCTGAAAGTGACCAGTAGTGATTCCCGGTTTTATTCTAACGCGGTATCCTGCACGGTTTTACCGGTCCCGGGAAATGTGCCCGCTGTTTATTGGACACAGCACGAGATATACAGGGGGATCATGACCGAGGATGGTATTTCCATGGAGCTGTTGGTGGAAAGTGCATTTACAAGAGGGCTGGAAATAGACCAGGCCAACAATGTGCTTTACTATGGTAATTTTTATGGCACTATTTATAAAATGGACCTGGACGGAGAAGGTAAAGCGCCCGAAGTGATCATGACCCTTGGGGAGGGCCTGGAGGATATTTGCCTGGGCAATGATCAATGGCTTTACTACGCTAATCAAAATTCAATCGGCCGGGTAAATTTAAAGGACTCTACTTCTCATGAGACCCTATATGCCGAAAGGATACGGCCAAAAAGTATTGAAATGGACTTGGAAAATGAGATCATCTACTGGGCAGAGGCTGACCTGGGGCAGATCATGAAAGCTGATATCAACGAGAAGTCGGAACCGGCGGTCCTGTTTGGTGGTGAAAATGGGTTAAAAAGGCCCGTTGATTTTACCATAGACAAACAAAATGGGACGGTTTACATTGCAGACACCCCTACATTTGGCGATTCCAGGATCATGACTGGAAGCGTTGCCGGTAAGAATGAGCTGGAGAAATTGTTTCATTCTGATGATGGCATAGGGGAGAACATACTGTCCATTTTTGTAGACCAGGGAAACCGTAACCTTTACTGGATGAACTCTCGCGGGGCAAACAACAACAATTATGCTGACGGGGGTATCTTACGCCTATCCCTGGATAAAGAAAATGCACAACCGGAAATACTCTTTCAACCTATCAACCATGGTCATTTAGTACGTTTGTAAACCAGTGTTTTTGAAAATTATGAGGCGGATATTGATCCAAGTATGAAGATTGACCTTAAAATCGGGCTATACATTGTCACAGCGCTATTTCTTTGCTCATGCATTCCTAACAAAAAAGTGATCTATTTCCCGGACCCGGCCTTTAATTATAACCGGCCCACTGCCATTCCTAATGGAAATTCTACCTACTTTTTGCAGCCCGGGGATGTGGTGAATATCAGGATAAAGACCCTGGACAAAGAGACGGCGGATTATTTTAACATCATGCCGGAAAACGGGCTTTTGAATTTCACCAACCCGGGGTTCTACATCAATAGCTATTCCATTGACCTGGACGGGACCATCGATCTCCCGGAGGCCGGCAAGATCGAGGTAGCAGGACTATCGGTGAACCAAGCGCAGGAATTGGTAAAAAACACCCTGCAGCCGTACCTTAGCAATGCCTCCATCCTGCTAAAGCTGGTAAGCTTTAAGATCACCGTACTGGGCGAAGTGAATAACCCGGGATACTACTTCATTTATAATGACCAGGCCACTTTGCTAGAGGGCTTGGGGCTGGCAGGTGACCTTACGGACTTTGGCAACCGTGAAAACATCACCATTATCCGCCAGGTGGATGAGGGTTCCGAGGCGATCTTGGTCAACCTAAAAGATCCCAAGGTCCTGGCTTCAGAGTACTACTACTTGAAACCCAACGATGTTGTGTATGTGCAGCCCCTTAAAGCAAAGAATACAAGGAATAACCTAAATACCTTTACACTGTCCAGTATAGTCTTTGGGGCGGTTTCTTCTACGCTTTTGATCCTGTCATACCTCGATGATAACTAGCCGCTACCAGTATGCAGAGAGATAACAACTACATCGATATCAAGAGGATAGTAGATTACCTGTTATCAAAATGGCTCTTTTTTGCCGTGAGCGTGTCCATTTGCCTTTTGCTAGCGGTCCTTTATTTACGCACAACGCCCGGGCAGTACCAGGTGGCCGCTAAAGTTCAACTCAAGGATATCAGCGTATCTGAAAAAAGACCTTCCGATAAGAATAAGTTTTTTACCGGGTTAGAGCTCGTGGTAGGAAATGCCGAGCTGGAAGACGAGATCGGTATTTTGTCTTCTTTTTCCATGATCAAACAGGCATTGGAAAGACTCGACGTTACGGTTAGCTACTTCAAAAGCCCCTCGATCTTAGGGGCCGTCGAGTTCCCGGAAGAAGTCTTGCAGGCGCCCTTTGGGGTGATCCTTGACGAGAGCCAGCCCCAGATGATCAATGTGCCTGTTTACGTTAAGTTTTTAGACCCGTATTACTACACCGTCACTTTTGAGAGCGAAAATGCCAAGGTATTCGACATTCAGCAAGACGAGCTGCTGGCAAAAAATATTACCGTGGAGATCAGCGAGACTGTTCCCATAGACAGCGCATATACCAGCCCTTATTTATCCTTCCAGCTCGTGGTGGATTCTATGGGCATCAATTATGACGACCCCTATTTTTTCGTGGTGAACAGTCTCGATCAAGTCACCAAAAAGTATTCGGATAAACTTAAAATATCTCCTATTTCCAAGGAGTCGAATATCGTCAACGTGGCGTATACGAGTCCACTGCCCGACCGCGGGGTCAATTTTATAAACACCCTGGTCGATGTGTACATTCAAAACGACCTGGAGAAAAAGAACCGGCTGGGGTTAAAGACCATTGAATTCCTGGATGGCCAGCTGGGCCTGGTCTATGATTCCTTAAAGAATGTGGAGAGTAATTTACAGTCGTTCCGGGCTTCTAACCAGATCATTGATATTCCTACGACCTCTGAGAATTTGACCCAGCAACTACAGGAGTTGGAAGAGGACCAAGCAAGGCTGAGGGTACAAAATTCCTATTTTAAAAATACCCTGGCCAATCTTAAGCGCGATGAGGCGGTGATCGACGTGGTGGCCCCTTCATCCGTAGATGTCCATGACCCTTTCCTGAATAACCTGCTGATCCAACTGTCAGAATTGAACAAGGAGAAAATTGAAAAATCCTACAGTTCGAATGAAAACAACCCGGTACTTAAGGTTTTAGAGAGAAAGATCAGCACCATCAAGGAGAACCTCTTTGAGAACATCAATAACCTGATCATTTCTTCCGATTTGGCCATTGCGGATAATAGGCGGAGGATCAATGTCCTGTCAAGACAATTGAACCAGCTCCCCGAAAGTGAGCGGGACCTGATCAACATCGAAAGAAAGTTTGACCTGAACGATAATCTTTATAATTACCTGTTAGAAAGGCGGGCAGAGGCCAGTATCGCTATAGCTTCTAACCTATCGGATAAAACGGTGGTGGACTACGCTCGACTTACCAGCAATGCGCCGGTTTCGCCCAATAAGAAATTGATCTTGGCGGCAGCCTTGGTCCTTGGCTTCGCTATCCCGTTGATGGTCATTATCGGGCATTTATTTTTTAAGCAAAGCATCGTGGATAAGGACGAGATCAAAGAATTGACCGATAACCGTATCATTGGCACGATACAGGATTACGGGAAAAAATGGTATAAAGTAGGGGTGGCTACCCATAAAAAATTCACCCTAGAGCCTTTCCAGTTCTTAGTGGTGAACCTAGAACAGTTCTATACATCTCCCGGGCATAAGGTGATCGGGGTGACCTCGCTAAATTCCAAAGAAGGGAAGACCTTTTGTTCGATCAACTTGGCCAAAACCTTTGCCCTGTCGGGTAAAAAAACCTTAGTGATTGACGCAGATCCTTTCAAGGGAAATCTTAGCCGCTATTTCTCTAACAAAAAGGACCCTTACAATATCATACAGCTCAACAAACACTTGAATGGTTTTGATCCCACGGAGCGAGATAGCTTGGTGAATAAAAGCTCTTCGAGCAACTTGTATTTTGCGTCTTTCCCGCCGAATGGCGAGGCGCAGAATTTAATAGGAAAGGAGGGAGCGCTGGATAATTTGTTCAGGCTTTTTAGAAGGGAATTTGACGTGATCATCGTGGATACACTCCCGTTTACGGCGTCATCGAATTACTTTATTATGTCACCTTATTTTGATATCAACTTGGTGGTTCTTCGATATAACTATACTTCTAAACAAATGGTGGAGCGATCGATGTCTTCACTGGTGCGTGACAATGTCAAAAATGTGAACATCGTCTTCAATGGAGTAAAGCCCGCCAAAATGAAGGAATACGGTCATATGTACTATTGAAAATAACGAAAATCATTCCCATGCTTGCTAAATCAATAAAGTTTTCCAAGAATTTCCTGTCTTACCCATACAAAAACGAGGTGGCCCGGGGGATCATGAGAAATTGGTTCCCGATATTTTTGAAATACCCGGTGAATCAAAAGCCACGGTATGGCTATTTCAAACCCAAGCTCCAGTATATCGATGCCATATTTGCAGCGCAGCTTGGTGAGTACAAGGAGTTATTCGATCGTTTCAGCGCCTACTCCGACCCAATCAAAAATATCAGTGTAGAAAAAAAGAACGATGTTGCGCCTTACTGGGATCAGCCTTGGTTTACAAGCCTCGATGCCATCGTGCTGTATTGTCAGCTGGCCGAAACTAACCCGGCCCAATACATAGAAATAGGATCGGGAAATTCTACCAAATTTGTAAAGCAGGCCATCCGGGACTTTAATCTCCGGACCAAGATCACTTCTATAGACCCTTATCCCAGGGCCGAGATCGATGACCTGTCCGATACCGTTATTCGCAAAGGGTTGGAAGATTGTGACCTCGATCTTTTCAAAGCGCTAGAGCCCAACGACCTCGTATTTTTTGATGGTTCTCATCGATGTTTTATGAACAGTGACGTAACCGTGTTTTTCCTCGAGATCCTTCCCCTTTTGCCCAAGGATGCTAACATACACATTCACGACATCCATTTGCCTTATGACTACCCCCCGGAGCGGGTGTTTGCTTGGGAATCAGAACAGTACCCATTGGCAACTATGCTTATGACCAACCAGTCCAATTATGTCACTACCTGTCCGAATAATTACCTCTGCAATAACGAAGAGATGAAGCAGTACATTGTAAAGGCTATGGACTTACCTGTACAGCTTAGTGAGCTGGCGGGCAGCTCTTACTGGATGCGGAAGTTGTGTTGAGCGTTTTTGTATTCCATGTTTTGATTTAAGGAGCGTCGGTCTTCGGCTGGAGTTACTTGTTGAACTGGGTCGTTAAATTCCGAAGGGATGAAAACGGTGGGGATAACCCTGTAAGCGTGGCATTATTTCACCCCTTCGGGGTTGGTCCAGGTGTTTTTGTTTTCTACAATAATTCCATCCCTTCGGGATTTAAATAGGGGTTAAAAGTCAAAGTTTTTCTTGAATTAGTGGCTATGGTTTTCTGCCGAGGTCTTCAAATTATTGCAGTTTTCGACTATTGTATTTGCCTGGCTACTAAGGTTGGGTGTCCTTGAAAATTGAATTTGACTGGAGAACGTTTAATTTTGGCAAATTAAGCATTGTTTTTAAGATGTCTCGTGTAATGCAAACCTCGCAATGAGCAGTTTAAGCGGGATTTTGCGGTTCTAAGTCCAGTTTTCATTTTCTTTTGCGCGCCCAAAAGAAAACGAAACAAAAGAAAAGGGCGCCAGCA
>JANQLQ010000067.1 GCA_028280565.1 Fulvivirga sp. | reverse complement strand
AGCCGTATGAGCCGAGAGGCTCACGTACGATTCTGTGAGAGGTTTGGGGACTTCGGTCCCCTTACCTACTCGACCAAAAGAAAACGAACCAAAAGAAAAAGGCGCCAGGAACCAAGCCCATTTTCCCCTCGAAACGCGCTATCCAATCCCATAGGCCGCTTATCCAAGGGCCTCAAATGTGCCGCGCTGTTCCTGGATGTCCCCCTCCATACGCCACTTGAATTTTCAATGATACTCTAGTGCTACTTCTTTTTCAGACTCAATTATTTTATAGGCAGGGATTTAATGGTAAAGGAACCCTTGATGTACCCTCGTAAAAAATGAAAAAAACCTTCTTTATGGTCATTCTATCGGCCTTGCAGGGTAAGCGATGGGCGAGAGCAGGGATCTGCTGTCTTTTTGAACGTAAACCTTTTTTTGCGTGTACTGCGTTTTCCTTTCATGACTTCACAGATTCCTTGTCACGCCTAGGCTGCAAGACGATGTTAGAAAGTAAGGAATGACATTCTTAGGTATGGGTTTTGGATGGATTTAGTGTTAAGTTAAGTGTAATTGGACAGTTGACTATTTTTTCCGATTCCATCCTTAAAGTCAACAGTTGGCAAAAGCAATCGGCAACCCTATAATTTTTTGCCTATTGCCCTTTGCCGATTGCCTACTGATCAATACCTCAACCATAACTCATCCTGTACCCCGTACGTCATGTGAGGCTTAACTTAACACTCATGTTCAATCGAGACTATTTGACCTTAGCTCAAATCTTCACGCAGTTATTGCCGATTACTCACATTAGCCAGCTTCATTTTTTCATAGGCTGTTTTTTGAAGCCTGCTTAGGGACTGGGGAGCTACACCAATATACGAAGCGATATACTTTTGCGGGACCCGCTGTATGAGCGATGGACGTTCATCGCATAAGACCTGGTATCTCTGCTCCGCGGTTTTCGTAATGAACCCCCTAATACGCTCTTCTGTACACATAAACATGAACTCCAGCACTTTCCTGTATAATGTCTCCCAAGCGTGGTATTCCTTACAAAGCTCTTGCATATCCTCGTAAGATAGGATGAGTAAATGGGAATCCTCCAGTGCCTCGATGTTTTCATTTGCCGGGACTTGGCTGATGAAACTGCTCAAAGAGGTGATGAAAGAGGGCTCCATACCTAGGTAGCGGGTGACCACTTTCCCCCGGTCCCAATAATACACACGCAGTAATCCTTTTACGATAAAGGCTAGGTGACGGCAATACTGCCCTTCCCGTACCGGGTGCTTATCTTTGGCGATGTAAAGATCGTGGAAGCATGAATCGATCCGGTCCAGCTCCCCTGGGGTAAAAGAGGTAAACTGGTGAAGGAAGTTTTTAAACACTGGGTTCATAGCCGCTGCGTTCTTCATTTTTGATAGGCTTTCCGGGTATTAAATACATGGATGCTTTTACAACTTCCCTTGTTTTTTCAATTCTTCCCTGAGCTGTCCCCAAGAGGGATTTTTGAGGTACTGATCGCCCAGTTTGATCACGGGAAATTTGAGCTCCCCATTGTATTGTGCTTTTATCTCTTCGGCTGCTTCTTCGTCTTGTTCTACGTTATGGTATTCAAAATCTACCCATGCCGACTGCAAGCCGTTCTTCAATGCAGAAGATTTCAGGCACCAGTCCGTGCCGTAGAGCGTTACATTGCTTCCTTCCATAATTTTCGTTTTAGTTTATTCGCTATCGGCGCTATTTGTTCCAGGTTGTTGAGCAGGAATGGAGTCAGCGCCATGGTTAAAATAGATACGGAAAGGAATATTTGATAGTTAAGCTCCGAGATCAGTTTATAGTCCATTCCATATTTTGACAGTAAAAAGGAGAATTCCCCGATCTGGGCAAGGGCCAGCCCTACGGTAAGAGCGGTCTTAGCCGGTAATTTAAGCGCCAGTGTAGCCAGCGTTCCTGCCGCTATTTTTACTAACAGTATGAACAGGAACCATACTATCACTAGGAAAAACTCGTCAATGAAGACCTGGTAGTCCAGCAGCATACCCATGGAAATAAAGAAAAAACTGATAAAAACGTACCGGAAGGGAAGGAAGCATGAGATCGCCAGCCGGTTATAGTCGGTTTCAGCAATGATGATACCGGCTATAAAAGCTCCCAGTGCCAGTGATAGCCCCATCCAGGAGGTAAGTAACGCGATACCGGTCACAATAAAGATGGTAGTGAGCAGGAATACTTCCTGGCTTTGTATTTTCATCACTTGGTAGAGGAATCTTGGGATGATCCAGCGCGCCAGCACCCATGCAATCACACCGATACCCGCGAGCTTCAATATCAAAAGCCCAATTTCCAACATAGGATTTTCTCCCTCTCCCGCCAGGATAGGGGTAAAAAGCATCAAGGGTACGATCACAATATCCTGGAAGAGTAAGATGGCTAAAACTACCTTACCATAATTGGTGTTGAGCTTTACGCGATCTTGCAAGGTTTTAATGACGATGGCCGTACTGCTCAATGCAATTACAAACCCCCAGAATACACTTTCCGGGATGCTCCGGCCCAGGCAAAACATTAAAAACGCGGTAAGAAATATTGTCAGCAGTACTTGCAAAGCGCCCCCTAGGAGCACATATCGCTGTATTTTTTTGAGATTTGTAAAGGAAAACTCGAGCCCCACGGTAAAAAGCAGGAGGATGACCCCGATCTCCGCATATATTTCTACTTCATGGGCGTTGCTGAGTACTGAAGTTGTATTGGGACTAAGAAGAATGCCCGTAAGCAGGTAGCCTATCAAATGGGGTATTTTAAAAAAATTGCAGAGAATGATCACAAAGACAGTGACGCCGAAAAGAATAAAAATATTGAATAGAATATGTAAATCCATGGGTATTATTTATTGGAGAAATGCCTGGGTAGACCTTATTATAGGAGCTTTTGCATTTCTCCAGGTGCCAGTTCTTTTGTGTATAATTTTTGGCCGGGTTGCATGCTCCTCGTCCCACCCAGGTCCCCTACGTGCACCGGGGCAAACCCAATGTCATGGATCAAGGTGTTGGTGATCTCTTTCGCTTTTTCATCACTTGCTCCAAAGGGGATGGCCATAGGATTTTCATGGTCAAAGGCCCTGCCGCCCAAGGTAACATAATAAATAGTATTGAATGCTTTGGCTACGGAAGCGCTTGGAAAATGGCTTGCGGTCCACTCGCTTTCTAACAGGTTTTTTTTGGCCATTTCATTACCCGGCAGGTCCCCGTCTCGTTGTGGGTAGTAATTATTTGTATCTATCAGTACCTTTCCTTCCAGCGTCCCTACCTGTTGTTTTAGATCGGGAGTTTTTCCAAAAGGGATAGAGAGAAGGATAACCTCCCCAAACCCGGCCGCTGCTTCTATTGTACCTACTCGGGCTCCATGGCCAGCTTCTTCCGCCAAAGCTGTGAGTTGTTCAGGGTGGCGTGAGCTGAACATGACAGGGTAACCTGCCTTAGCAAAATGTTTACCTAGTGTTCCGCCGATATTGCCAGAGCCTATGACACCGATATTAAACTTTTGGTCCTGCATAAGAGTATAATTTAATTCTTCGAAATTAGGTTCCTAGGCGAGTATTCACTTTGATATTCCTCCCCCTCATGCAAGATTTCGCCCCCCGCTTATGTCAAGCGTCTCCCCGTTAATATAAGGATTTGTCATTAGAAAAACGGCAGCATGCCCGATGTCAGTGATGGTCCCTATTTTGCCCAATGGATTTTTTTTAGCTTCCGTTTTAAAAAGCTCTTCCCGTTGGTCCTCATCCATAAAATTCCACAAGGGGCTATCGATCATTCCGGGCCTTATCGTATTTACACGGATGGGGGCCAGCTCTAATGCTAAAGCACGCGTAAGCCCCTCTAATGCTGTATAGGCACCCGTGACCAGGGTGGCGTTGCCATCCGGCTTTAAGGCAAATCCCCCGGTAAGAAAGATGACGGAACCCGACTTGCTTAGCTTGGGTAAAAGCATTTTTACCGTCATCAAAGAGCTCCATACCTTACCATACAAGTAAGATTTCTTAATGTCAAACTCCTGGTCTGTGAGGCGATTCGTTCCCCCCGGGGACGCTGTGATGAAAACATGGTCGATCGTATCTAACTGGTCTGCCAGTGACTTTAGCGAGGACTCTTCCAATATATTGGCCAGCAGACCCTGCGACTTTTCACCCAAGGCTGAGACCGCTATGTTTATTTTTTCAATGGTGGTTCCCACTACAACCACCTCGGCCCCATGCTTGATCACCTCCTGCGCAGCACCGTACCCCATGCCACTAGTACCACCTACAATCACTACTTTTTGACCTTTTAAAGAACCCTTCATAATGCTAGGACTTAAGTTATGCTTCTAAAAATTCTACCTGGCCCGTTGCAGCAAATAATTAGGCGGGTAAGATCATAAGAGACCGTTTATCGTGTTAATAACCGGACCTAAATTTAAAAATCAGCAGAAAATACGAGGTATCCTTATATTGAAAGGATAAAAATAGGCACATGTATCTATGCTTCATCAAACATAATATTTACATAATATACGCACCTTAGTTGTAGTCACAGTTTTACCACTTTTACTTGGCCCGGGGTGATCACAAGAGGTGCGGCGAGATATTTTATGGGTATTTGCCATCGTTGATTAGTTACATGTTATAATCGCTAGCCTCACAGACCTACCGGGTTTCAAAAACCCGGTAGGTCTTGAAAACTCAACGACAGCGATCAATACATAAATAATTATAGTGACATTTTACAGGTACAGTGTAATTTCTAGATGGTGAAAAATGATTTTTTAGATGTGTTGAGTGATCATGTTAAATTTAGTCCTATAGTTATCATAAAAAATTGGCGCAGGTTACTTGAACTAGGGCGCCCTCGAAAATTAGCTTTGATAGGAAAGCGTTTAATTTTGGCAATTGGGCTACATTTTCAAAGTGTTTCGGGTAGTATAATCCTCTAAATGAGCAGTGTGAGCGGAATTTTGTGGTTCTAAGCCCGGTTTTCATTTTCTTTTGCACGCCCAAAAGAAAACGAAACAAAAGAAAAGGGCGCCAGCAACAAAGCCCATTTTCCCCGCTAAACGCACTGCCCAGCCCCTACAGGCCGCTTACGCACAGGCCTCAAATGGGCCGCACTGTTCCTGGATGTCTCCCCTCCTTATGTTACTTGATAAAATTGGTAAAATTGGCGCAGGTTCTCCGAACCTGTGCCTAAACTATCAACAGGTTCTCTGAACCTGCAAAATGCATAAGCATGGTTTTGGGAAACAGCCCATTCAAAACACTTTAATCAACGTGACATGCACATAATTAATGTGGCCTTGCAAGGATCGTCATCACTTCAAGGTACGGTCACCCATGCCTGTTCTTCTCCAACATTTAAACCCTATACTTTTGCACCAGTTTAGGGTCAGGGTCCATGCCAAGGCCTATCTCTGTAGGACTATTGACATAACCGTCTTTAATAGGAAAGGCTGCCAGTGCCGGGTTAAAGTCACGGGCCTTGGCAGGATAGGTCTCCAGGATCAAAGCATTGGGGATAGAAGCCACCGCGTGGATATTCATATGGGCGTATCCATGGGGAGCTATTTGTACATGAAAGGCTGAGCATAGGGCGGCTATTTTTCGCATTTCTGTGAGCCCGCCTCCTTTGATACTATCTATGTTTACGATGTCGCAAGAATGATTTTCGACCAGGTCACGCGCTCCCCAGCGGGTATATTCATTTTCACCGGCCACGATAGGGATATCTAATGCTTTACGGACTTCGGCATTTCCCCGCCAGTCATCAGGAGCTACCGGCTCTTCAAACCAATAAAGATCAAGGTCTTCTACCATCCGGCCATACCGGATGGCTTCATAAGCCGATTTATACCCGTTGTTAGCATCCACCATGAGCCGGGCGTCGTTGCCCAGCGCTTTGACCACGGCACGGGTACGTTCTGCATCTGCCTTGGCATCTAAGTAGCCGATCTTCATCTTTACCACCTTGTACCCTTCTTTTACGTAGCTTTCCATCTCCTGCACCAGTTCCGGGATACCCTTCCCTTCTTCGTAATACCCCCCAGCGCCGTAGACGGGAATGGTCTCCCGGTATGTACCTAAAACTTTATGCACGGGCAGTTGCAAGGCTTTCCCTACGATATCCCAAATACAAAGGTCCACGCTTCCTATGGCATGGATCTCTTTTCCTTTAGCCACCGGTTTGCGGTCGTGAAAAAACATATGATCCCAAATTTGCTCGGTATTCATAAGGTTCAGTCCTTCGATCTTTTTTACAAAACCGAGCACATCTTTATCCGCCCCTTTGATCACGGAATACCCGGTGATCCCCTCGTTCGTGGTGATCTTAAGGAACGTAGTGGACGGATAACCTCCCCCTGACTTTTTGATGGCATTCCAGGTCAGTGGTGTCTTTTTGTCAAACTTCAGTTTAACAAGCTCTACATCCTTTATCGTGATGTAGGTTAACGCATCCTTTGCCCTGCTTTTCTGTTTGGGATCTACCTGCGATATAAAATGATCACTCGCAATGGCCGGGGTAGCGGCCATTGCGGTGAGTCCTGTCATTGTTCTTTTAAGGAATCTCCTTCTTTCATTCATGTGGCTATACTTATTGAGTTAGACGCTCTAAAAATTCAAAATGGACCCGAGCACTTTCCGGGTACCTATCCCTTATAATACGGTCTTACCTATCAAAACCACTACTGCGAATGCCTAAATGTTATTATTCTACTCCTGCCGGCGCTGCATCAATGAATAAGGGCTGGGCATATGAAGAAGGTTTGGTGCCTACCTTGGCTCCTCCAGTGATCATGGCTTGCATACCGGGGACGAAAAAGGTATATGGGAAATGCATTTCCCTTTGACTGGCCTCGTCAAGCTCCCGAACAAATGCCTCGGGGATCTCAAAATCTAGTGCGTTTGTAGTTTGCTGTAGCTGCGCTAGTTTGGTGGCTCCTAAAATAACGCTTGAAACCCCGGGACGATTTGCCACCCAGTTGATTGCTATGGAGGCCATAGGTTGGCTGATCTCTTGTGAGACTTTTTCCAAAGCGCTTACAATTTTCCAGTTCCTATCGGTGAATTTAGCGAAAGCAGGGTTACCCGAGTCTGCCAGTGAGGCCAAGCGACCCTCACCTTCTACTTTATTTTCAGAAGGCTTGTACTTGCCTGAGAGCAATCCACTTGCCAGCGGACTCCATACCATAAGCCCCATTCCTGTTTCTCGCCCCAGGTCAATATATTCATTCTCAATATTTCTTTCTACCAGCGAGTATTCCATTTGCAGGGTAGAGATAGGCTCGTAATTTCTCCATTCTGCCAGTGCCTGGGCCCTGGAGGCATACCACGCAGGTACGTCGGAAAGCCCGATATGCCGGATTTTTCCTGCGCTTACTAAGTCGTCCAATGTACGCATTACTTCTTCCGGCTTTGTAAGGCTATCCCAAGCATGTAGAAAATAGAGATCGATATAATCTGTACCGAGCCTTTTTAACGAGCCTTCTACGGCACGTAAGATATTTTTGCGACCGTTCCCGCCGGCGTTGGGGTTGCCCGGTTCAGCATTGAAAGTGAATTTTGTGGCGATCACTACTTTATCCCTTAGTGCCCTGTCTTTTACAAATTCACCCAGCCATTGCTCGCTGGTACCGTTGGTGTAGAGATCGGCGGTGTCAATAAAATTTCCCCCGGCGTCTACGTAGTGATCAAAGAGCTCTTTTGCTCCCTTTTTCTCTGCACCCCAACCCCATTCGGAGCCAAAAGTCATAGCGCCCAGCGCCAAGCGGCTAACCCTTAAGCCGGATCTGCCCAATGTGTAATATTCATTTAATGCCATGGTTATGTTTGTTAGTGGTTAGTAATCCTGTTATTGGTTAACTAAGTTACTAAAGGTAGGCTGTAACTTAATAAGCTAACAACCTATCTTATCAAAGTTCTAAGATCCTGCCTTATTAATGACCTGGAATGGGGGTTGGAATATTCGAACCCATCCAAAACAACAAATTTCACCTGTTATTGAGCGTGGGAGCATTAAAAAATACTTGAAACCTGTACTCTATAATTGTTTATCAGTTTGATGTTACCCAGGGCAGTTTTGGCTCGTAAGCTTGGTGACCCTTGGTGCATTTGCGTCTTAGTGGCCGGGGAAGTTTCGCCACCAAGGCACCAAAGCTCAAAGAATCACAAAGGGATACTCTTTACGATTTATTCTAGCCCTGTTTTATATCGAACTACGTTTGAAGCTGGAGTGACAAGATAAGAAACAGATCGTCATGGCGAGTGGTGCCACTTTTGCGAAAATGCATGGAGTTAGAATGACAAAACGAGAAAAATAATCGGCACCGCGAGGTTGGCGTGGTCAGTGTGCGGATTACGAAGCGGCCTTCCTCTTGTAGTATTCTGCTTGCACGTCATTTTACGAGTGGGGGATCGCTTCACGCATCGCTGAGGCTATCCCGCTGGGTTCGCGATGACGAAAAATGATGGTTTTTTGTTCCTGCTATCCTAGCATAAAGTGCTCTCAAGCCCATATAGGTAAGCAATTTCCTCATGGGTTTAAGGCCAGTTCACAAGAAGAAACCTCGCCAGAAAAGTCCAAACTGAGCGCCTGCCTGTCATTCCAATTTACTTTCAGCACCTTCCAATCCTCAACTTCCTCCACTTCGCCTGACATACTTACGGGTACTCCCACATAGGGTAAAACTTGCTGATGGATAGGCTGCCCTTTTTCGTCCAGGATAAAATAGTAGTCTTTAAACTCTCCTCCCTCCCGAATCGCGAGGATCGGGGGTATGCCGCCCGAGATACAACGTACTGCACAGGCCCGGTGTATTTTTTTGTAGGCGGGGTTCATCACTCCAAAAAAGCATTTAGGATCTACTATTTCCCCAGTTATGCGCTGTTCTCCCATAGACCTGCGTATGGCTTCTTGAGCCACTTCTGTCGTTTCTATATTTATGATGCTCTCGTCTCCTTCTGTTAACTCCATCCAAGTTTTTTCTTGGTATTGGATCAGGGTGCCGCGCAGCGTTACCCGGAGTTTTGAAAGTGGGCGGGCATTGGCTTGGGTTTTGAGCTTTTCAAGCACGGGTAGGGCATCAAATTTTCCAAAACCCACTAAAGGTACGGTCACCTGCTGGTGGTTTACCGTGGTTTGCAGACCAAACACGGGGTACTCCACCACGGTTCCTTCCAGTTCTGTAAGGTTTCCGTAATCAAAATAGCTGTCGATGAACGGTTTTTCCACGGCTAAGTATATTACCGCAAAGAGAATCAAAGCCAAAAGGGAAAGCAAAAAGAAAGTTTTCCTTGCCTTTGAGTAGGTAGGAGAGGCGCTGTCTTGCCAACCGATGTAGAAATCATCTTTCTCATTCATGACCCTGCCAGTTGTATAGGTTTAACATAGGTGCCTTCTGCTAGTGGTTCGGGGTGTATCCAGACCTCTTCACCCTCTAGTTTGAGCCGGTAAGTTTCCACCTTTTCCGTAAACGGGGGTGGTGACTGGCCATTTTCCGGTAAATATTGGTAGCCGTGCCAGGGGCAGGTGATGCATCCGTCCACTATCTTGCCCTCGCCGAGCGGCCCCCCTTGGTGACGGCAGAAGTTATTTACAGCGGAAAGTTTTCCATTGTATTTAAAAATAGCGACTCGCTCCCCACTGACGGTAACGATCTTAGCACGATCATTTTTAATATCATTCACTTGGCAAGCCTTTACCCATTCGGCTGTAGCCTGGTCCAAAGGCTTATCTATGGATCGTTCCCGGAAAGCAGCCAGCAAATGTAAACTGGAAATAAGCAGGAATCCCGCCAGTACAATACCAAACAATATAGGAGAGTTTTCATTTTGAAGTGCTCCTAGTACTACGTGTAAAATGATCAAAGCGTAAGCTACGTACACCATCATGTGTAGTGCTTTCCAAACCTTCGGGCCTAAATTCTTTAACCAAAAATCGTGGCTGGTCGTGGCCATCAATACCAGGATGATCAACGCCAAAAACCCAAGGACTTGGAAGGGGAAATGGATGAGAGAATCATAGCTAAGGTTAGACAGGAAGACGGATTTAATGGGATTCATGTCTCCCAAGGTATGAAAATTCATGATACTAAAAACCCCATGGACCGCCGCTAACATAAACATGGTCACGCCCAAATGACGACGATTATAAAGAATGACCAGGAAACGGGCATTCAGCCTGGCCAGTGGCCCGATGATCAATACAACATGAAGCAAAAGGAAGGCTAACAGGCCAAAATTACGGATAAAAATGGTCTCAAAAGTGGCATTGGGGTGCAACACCGCATGCCCAACAAAAAAAAGCACGGAAAAGACCAGTACAAAGACCAAGATCCCTAGGTCGTAGGCTTTTTTCTGCCGGTTCCAAAGAATGGATGTGTAAGAGACACTCATATCAATACACGGGATAATTTAAGTACGCATATATCACCAAGGGGATCAAAATAATCGTGAGGATCAGCCACCAGCGGGCATGTCGTTTTCTCAAAGGCCTGTTCATGACTTTTTCTTTAGTAGTTTTATGAATAACGGAACCCAAAGCAAGATGCTTCCCGGGAGGATGATCAGCCGGAAATGCCAAGGGGCCTTGGGCACACCCTCGTCAAACTTGGCTGCCCCGGCAAATACAAACCAAATAGAAAACAATACCCCTATAGCGAGGTACAAAAAGAAAATATCCACTGCCAAGGAAATGATTCCAGCCATCTTCTTAGGGTTTTGTTAAACTCTTACATCCTTTCATGCTGCCTTCTTTAGTTAAGGAATTATCCCCGCATACGGGATACCCGTTAAGTGATGCATCTCCCTATCAAATGTGGACAGATCATCCCTATTGAACTGCGAGAAACTATCATGCCCACACGCCCGTGCAAGGACTTTCATTAAGTCTACACTGGCCGTAAAGAAATTATGTAACTGCCGGGCTGAATTTTCTATGACCAACCTTGCCCTTAAATGGTCTTTTTGTGTAGCAATACCTACCGGGCAATTATTAGTATGGCATGCCCTCATGCCCAGGCATCCGATCGCTTGGAGGGCAGAATTAGAAACAGCAATGGCATCTGCACCCATTGCGAGCGCCTTGGCAAAATCAGCAGGGACCCTTAATCCACCCGTGATGACCAGGGATACCCCTTCCGCGCCACGTTGGTCCAGGTGCTTACGAGCCCGGGCCAGCGCTGGGATGGTAGGTACATTGATATGGTCTCTTAACACCAGGGGAGCCGCACCCGTACCTCCTCCACGGCCGTCGAGGATAATGTAGTCTGCCCCGGCTTCCAGTGCAAAATCAATATCCGCTTCGATCCTGCTAGCGGCCAGTTTAAAGCCAACGGGGATGCCCCCGGTCGTTTCTCTTACCTGCTCGCCAAAAGCGCGGAAATCTTCTACAGTGATCAAATCCGTAAAAGTAGCTGGGCTGATGGCAGCCTCGCCTACTTGCAATCCACGCACTTCCGCTATTTCAGGACTCACTTTGTGCCCGGGAAGATGACCACCGGTCCCGGTTTTTGCTCCTTGGCCTCCTTTAAAATGAAAAGCTTGTACTTTCTCCAGCTTTTCCCAGGCAAAACCAAATTTCCCTGAGGCTAGCTCGTAAAAATACCTGGAATTATTCTCCTGTTCGGCCGGGAGCATTCCGCCCTCCCCGGAGCATATCCCGGTGCCCGATAACTCGGCCCCTTTGGCCAGCGCAATCTTAGCCTCTCGCGAAAGTGCCCCAAACGACATGTCAGACACGAAGATCGGGATGGCTAATTGCAAAGGCTTTTGCGCTTTTGGTGCCAGTGTAACGGCGGTCTGTACTTGTGCGTCGTCCAACAAGGGCTTTTGGGCCATTTGAGCAGGTAATATTTGGATGCTTTCCCATCGAGGAAGGGTATTCCTGTCCACCCCCATAGCCTCGGTTACCCCGTGATGGCCTACTTTGGAGAGGCCATTTTGGGCTAGGCTTTTGATGTATCTCGTGTAAGGTTCGGTATCTTCAGGGTGGGTGTCGGCATACTTGCCCAGGTATTCTTCTTCATTAAAAGGAGGAGGGTTCTCCACTTCGTAGTCTAATACCTCCTGGCGATCTACATAGACCTTCCCGTCGATGATGTATTCTTTGAACTTGTATAGCGTTTCACTATTGTTATACTCACTGATGCCGGTATCGATCCGGTAATCCCAATGATGCAAGCCGCAAATGAGATTATTACCGTCTACAAACCCATCACCCAAAATGGCTCCCCGATGTAAACACCGGCCGTAGAGTACGGAAACATCCTGGTCATAGCGGATCACCACCAGGTCGGTTTTAGAGACCTGCGCATGCCTGGGCGCGCGATCTTCTAACTCATCAAATACAGCGACCTCTACCGCGTCAATTTTTTCGAGAATATCACTCATATATTACCTTCAATTTATCGAATCCTTCCTTAAAGTAATCAATTACAACTTGCTTTGCATCGTAAGCCTTTAAATCAGCTGCTTTTAATACACCTCCTACCCATCCTTCCGTATTCCAAAATGCCGGGGGCTCCAATGCATACAATTGGTGAGTTGCTGGGTAGGGCCATGGGGTGAGATAAAAATAGGGCTCATCGTAGTTTCCATCACCGGGTGAAAATCCAAAACCTATCGATTTTGTCTTTTCGAAGTCTTCATCGGGCACCAAAGTCAGCAATGTGGCCAAATCATAATGGTGAGGCCAACATGTAACTGCAGAGGCTTCTTCTACCGGGGCAAAAATGTTTTGAAGTACGCCTGATGTGAAGCTGAACAACGACGAAAGGACGTTCAATGCACCAGGGTCTTGCTGCTGAAAAGGAACACCGCGACGTTCTACCGGCCCGGGCAAGTCATAGGGGAGGTCCATGCGTAAGGCTTCCCCGTTCAACCCATGATCGCTCAATGCATTCTTAAGTTTTTGAAATAGCTGCTCGTACGTATTCCCAACGGTCTGTATCCGCTCGATCTCTTTCCCGTCCTTGCCCAGGCACAGTATTTGGTCGGCAAATTCGAAGCCGGCAACGATTCCTTGTACCTCTCGGGAAACAAGCATCTCCAATTTTTTATCCCAGTTTAAGCTGGCGGATACATCGGTAGGATCGGGTTCAAGCAAACACCGTGGGACCATCGATACTAACTGAACCGCTTTGTGGGTCTCCTCCCGGGCTTCTTCTAGTTTTGCTTTGTCCGTAATATCAAAATCCAGTCTCATTTAATTTAGTTTAGCGACACTCCAAAGTACATCGTATTGTTCACAATGGATCAGCAGCGTTTTGAACGCACCGGCTGACACCCCTCGAGGGATCTTGAATTCTTGTCTTCCTTTATACGTTTTGAGCTCACTGATCTTTACTGCCCCGGCAAGCGCATTTTTGGCATTTATTTCGTCTACCGGTTTAGGGGAAAAGAATATCTTCAGGTCCGGGGCTTTCTTAGTGCTAAAATCTTGATCTAAGCGGAGTAAGTATCCATCTTGGTCCTTAATAATTTCCCAACGGCCCTCCACGGCGTAAGACTTTTTCGTCCATTCTCCCGAATGAGAAACTTGTGCAATAGCTGTGTGCCCCACTAAGATCAACAGGTACATCATCGTTTTTTTCATGCCTGGGATAGGTTAAGTCTTTGAACTAGAGATTTTATCGTTAAGCCTTGTACCACGATAGAGAATACAACAATGCTGTAGGTGATGAACACCAATAACTCACGGTATTCAAATACCGGGACGGAAAGTGCTAAAGCCACGGATATTGCCCCCCGTAGTCCGCCCCATGTAAGTATCAAGACAGTTTTTCTAGGGTGATGATCTGCTTTTGGGAGGATGATCTGGTAGGTGCCGAATACGCTCAACCATCGTGTCAGCAAAGTGATGATAATAGTGACAAAGCCGGCCAGCAAATAGGGATATTCAAATCCTATCGTCAATATTTCCAGCCCTATCAATACAAAAAGGAAAGCATTGAGTACCTCATCCAATATTTCCCAAAAAAGGCGAAGATGTTCCTTAGAGGCTTGGTCAAATGCGTTGGTATTCAGCTTATTGCCTATAAATAACCCTGTAATTACCATGGCCAACGGTCCCGAGACATGGATGAGCGAGGCCAGGGCATATCCCCCGAGCACTAATGCCAGTGATAACAAGACCTCGATCTTAGGCTCATCTTTGATAGAGCGTAGCAGCAAATACCCGGCATAACCCAGCGCTAACCCATAAGCGATCCCGCCTAATGCCTCCTCGACAAAAAGGGATAAAACTTCACTGGCGCCGGCGCTTTCCATGTCGCCGGTAAAGCCAAGGATGCTCACGAAGACCACTACTCCTACGCCATCGTTGAACAAGGACTCTCCTGCGATCTTAGTTTCCAATGATTTAGCCACCTTAGCTTCTTTGAGAATGGCCAGCACGGCAATAGGATCGGTGGGAGAGATCAAGGCCCCAAACAAAAGGCAGTATACCAGCGGGACGGGGTACCCGATAAGCTGGAAAGCATAAAAAAGTAAGATACCTGTGACAAAAGTGGAGATGAGTACCCCTACAGTAGCAAAGGCTAGCACTGAAACACGTTCTTGGCTTAGGTCGTGAATACGCACATGCAGCGCACCGGCAAACAATAAGACACTCAAGATCACATCCAATAAGAAGGTCTTGAAATTGATATCAATGACCACCTGGCACGCTTGGTGAAAAACAGGTGGATTGTAAATTTCCAAAAGGCCCATAGGTAGGGATAGAGCCAAGGCCATTATCATTAACCCGATGGTGGTAGGCAGTTTTAACCACTTGTGATTTACATAGCTGAATAGCGCCGAAATAGAAAGTATGATAGTAAACGACTGGAACATTAGACCAGGTTCACGTCTGCCACCACCTCTAGCATTGCCGGGCCGTCATGCTCAAAGACCTGTTTCATGGCTTGGTCCAGCTCATCTTTCTTACTGACCCGGATACCTAAGGCGCCGCAGCTTGTCGCGAAATCGGCGAAGTTAGGATTATGTAAGGACGTTTGCCATACCTCTAACTGGTCGGCTCGCTGCTCTTTGGATATCTTTCCTAGTTCGTCATTGTTGATGAGAATATGTTTGATAGGCATGCTATATTTCACCGCGGTGGTGATTTCTGCCATGTATTGTCCAAAGCCTCCATCGCCTGTTACCGCTATGACGGGCCGTGTGCCTTTCACTGCCATGCAAGCTCCCATCGCAGCAGGGTAGCCGAACCCAATAGAGCCTAAATATCCGGACATGAGAAAGGAATGCTCTTTGGTTTCAAAGTACCGGCCGAAAGAATACGCGTTGTTGCCAACATCCACGCACATGACAGCATTGGAAGGAGCTAGCCGGTTCATGGCTTCAAACACCGCGATGGAGCTTACGCCATTTCCCCGGTCGTCTTTCATCCTGCTTTCTTTTTCTTTCTTCCAAAGCTCCCAGCGCTTTTGTATGTCCGGGCGCTGGTCGATGGCAGCAGGGTGAGTGATCCTCTCTTTGAACATATCCGCGGTCACGCCCAATTCTCCCCACACGGGTACCTCGATATCGTGGAATTTAGCAATGGCAAGCCGGTCAAAGTCCACCTGTATCGTAGGGATCTTAGACGTGATGCCGGTATGGTTGGAAAATGAAGCGCCGAATACGCATAACAGGTCTGCCTCGTTCATGACCCAGCTGGCTATTGGCGTGCCGCTCCTGCCCAGCACCCCACAGCCTAAGGGGTGATGGTCCGGGATGAGCCCCTTGCCCTTGAAAGTAGTAAGGACAGGTGCATTCAACTTCTCCGCTAGCCCAATCACTTTGTCCATGCTGAACCGGGCGCCATGACCGACTATGATCACGGGTCTTTTTGCTTTTTCAAGAAGGTTTACCGCTTCCCGGATCGCACTTTCGGGTGGAATGATCTTATCCTCCGCTACTCTTTTCGTTAATTTTTTTACGGTTGCATTCCCGGGAGCCGGGGCTTTTTGCATGTCATCGGGGAAAGTGAGGTGGGATACTTCCCTATTAATGATCGAATGTTTGATAGCTAAAAGCATCAACTCACTGTGCTTGCTATTAGGTAATGCCCGGTGGTTAAAGTCAGCTACCGACCCAAAGGCTCTCACTAGGTCCACTTCTTGGAAGGCTCCCGTGCCCACCACCTGGGACTGCACTTGGCCGGTAAGGACCAACATGGGCGCCCTGTCATTTTTAGCGTCCCACATACCGGTGAACATATTCGTTGCCCCGGGTCCAGCTATGGCGAAGCAGGCTGCAGGACGACCTGTGAGCTTTCCATAGGCAGACGCTGCAAAAGCGCCAGCACCTTCATGGCGAATCCCGATGAAGGTAAGCTTGCCTTTTTCTTCCAGCCTGCGCATAGCATCAGCCACACCCAAATTGGAGTGACCTACCATGCCGAACACCGTGTCCACCCCGGCCTCTACCATCGTTTCCATCATGATATCGGAAAGGGTAGTTTCATGGGGTGCTTCTTCTTCAATGCCGATGTAAACACCATCTGCACGCTCCTCTACCGGGAACGTGACGATGCTGTCATCGTGGAAGCCCGGTGACTGCCCCGTGTGCGGATCAAAATCCCAGCCATGCCACGGGCAGCGTAAGAGCCCATTTTCGATAGAACCTTCACCCAATGGGCCTCCTTGATGCGGGCACCTGTTGTCCAAGGCACAGAGCTTTCCTTTAAAATGAGTGAGGCATATTCCAACGTGATCGGCGGTGACGGTGGTTACGCGTCCTTCGGGTAGTTCATTCTTATCGTCCAGCACTTTGTGCCAACGTAGTCTTTTTTGGTCCGGCATATTATTAGTGTTGTTACCCGTTACAAGATAAATAAATTGTGACAAATTAAAGGCTTAGCTTGTAAGGTGAATGTATTGGGGATGACATAGCCTAGGATTGAAAGGGTAAGATATGTACCTGCATGAAAAATTGAGCCGAAATAGTGCCAATTTTCCATTGGTTTAAGAATAGTGCCAAGGCCTGGCCAGCGCTTGGTGGTATTCGTAGGAATGGCCATAACGATACGAATGCAGCTGGCGGCAGGGCTCTTGGGCTTATTTATCTTACATGCGTTCTCTTAGTTAAAAACAAATTTTAGAGGATTCAAACCGGACAAAAGCTGCTAAAAGTCGGAGGGGTTTGATGGAGGTTTAATTTTTTTTGTCTCGGCAGGTTCTGAGAACCTGGCCATTGGAAGGCACAGGTCTGGAAGACCTGCGCCAAATGGGTAGGCCCAGGGTTCCTGTTCTAAATAGCAAATGGGTACGCACGAAAAGAGTTAGGTGAAAAAGCCGGTAGTAGCAGAACGAATCTTTTGATAGTGTCATGCGTTAGTAGTATATTACACTAGTAAAGGTCAGGATTATTGTTTAGGTGATAGTTTCATTTGATTGCAAGGAGACTTCTAAAATTTGGGATGGAAGTGTCTCTAAAAAGTTTCCTGTAGAAATTCAACAAACGGCAAGACGAAAATTGGTGCATGTGAACTCAGCGACTGACATCAATGATTTGCGCGTACCACCGGGTAATCGTCTTGAAAAGCTAAGAGGAAACTTAGAAGGCTATCATAGCATTAGGATAAATCAGCAGTGGCGTATTATTTTTACATGGAATAATGGGAACGCTGAGCAGGTGAAGATCATAGATTATCATTGATATGGAAAAGCTTAAGAATGTGCATCCGGGTGAAATCTTGGAAAAAGATTTTTTGGAACCTTTGGGATTGACTGCTTATGCACTGGCAAAAGGGATAGGCGTAGATCAAACTAGGATCAGCCAGCTTATAAAGGGAAAGCGAAGTATTACTGCGGATACTGCTATTCGCTTGTCAAAGTTCTTCAAGATGTCCGCTGAATTTTGGTTAAATGCCCAAAGCCGGTTTGACTTAGTACAGGAGATGGAGCATATGGAGAATTACCGGGATATTCAGCCTTTTGAGGCGGCTTAAGGGGTTGTAGAATGACTTTGATGCGGCTATTAATTCTACAAAGTTATCTCGGCAGGTTCTGAGAACCTGGCCATTGAAAGGCACAGGCCTGGAAGACCTGCGCCAAATATAGCGTTCAAATGTTGGCGATAAGGGCAAGCTTTTCGGGCCTGATTTCCATTAATGACAATGGAAATCCATTATCATCCATCTTTCTGCTAATCCACTGTCCAGGTTTCCCCGGTGTGTAAAAGGTCTTGCATGCTGATCTTGCCTTCGCCGTTTTTTGCAGCTTCAATCTGGTGATGCATCTGTTCGGCGTAGCCGGGCCTTTCTGTGGCGTAAAAGACGCCTAAGGGTTTTACTTCTTCCATTTGGGCTAGCATAAACGCTAGGTTTATGTCTTTTTCATCATGGATGACCACTTCGGAAGGGTCTGCACTCTCTTCATCGACGATTTGAAAGGTGCCTTTTTGGTTTACGACCACCTTTTTTTCGTTTTTGCCGAAGATGAGCCGTTCTCCATGTTCTAGTTTTATGGTATTGTCGTCGCGGTGCTCACGTCCCAGGAATTCGTCAAAGGCTTGGTCATTGAAAATCACGCAATTCTGGTAGATCTCCACCACTGAAGTGCCTTTGTGCGCCTCTGCTCGTGTCAGTGTTTTTTGTAAATGTTTAAGGTCCGAGGCTGATGAGCGGGCAAAAAAGGTAGCTCCAGCGCCAAGTGCCAGTCTTGAAGGGACAAAGGGCTCTTCGATAGTGCCGTACGGGCTAGTGGCGGTTTTTTGCCCCATCTTCGTGGTGGGGGAATACTGCCCCTTGGTAAGGCCGTAAATCTCGTTATTGAAGATCAAAATGTTCAGGTCCATGTTCCGCCGCAGGGCGTGGATAAAGTGATTGCCACCGATCGCCAGCCCGTCACCATCGCCGGTGATCACCCATACACTGATACCGGGATTATGTAATTTTAATCCCGATGCTATGGCCACAGCCCTTCCATGAATGGAATGCATTCCATAGGTATCTACGTAGTACGGAAACCGTGAAGAGCAGCCGATGCCGGAAATGAATGCAATATCCTCTTTGTTTTTCCCAGAATTGGCCAGTACATTTTTCACACTAGCCAAAATGGCAGTATCGCCACACCCGGGGCACCATCGCGAAGGCTGGTCGGTATCGAAGTCTTTCGCGGTGTATTGTTTTTTAAGTTGTGGCATGAGCTTTTACGTTTAATTCATTTTCAAATACTTCCACGAGTTCATTGATCTTAAAAGGTTGCCCTTGGATCTTGTTGTAGCCCTTAGCGCCGCACTGGAACTTGGCGTTGATCACTTGCAGCAGTTGGCCGTTGTTTAACTCCGGGATAATTATTTTTTTGAATTTCTTAAGGATCTCTTCCAGGTTCCGGGGAAACGGGTTAAGGTATTTCAAGTGGGCCAGGCTTATATCCATTCCCCTTTGCTGGAGCTCTGCTACAGCGGAATGCACCGCTCCGTAGGTACCGCCCCAGGATAACACGAGCAACTCCCCTTCCTCTTCCCCTTCCAAGGTTTGTAGCGGGATGGCGGCTTTGACTTTTTCTACCTTTTCGGCCCGTACTTTTACCATTTTTTGGTGGTTTTCCGGGTCATAGCTCACATTGCCGGTGATGAAATCCTTTTCCAGTCCGCCTATGCGGTGCTGCTTATCGGCCATCCCGGGTACTGCCCATGACCGTACCAGGTCGATGTCACGCGCATACGGGGCGTAGAACTCTTTCGATATTTTGTCAGCCAGCCGGTTGTTGATATGATCAAAGCGTGTGGTGAGATCCGGGATCAGCCAAGGTTCGGAGCCGTTGGCAATGTAGCCATCCGTAAGGAGTACCACTGGTGTCATATGCTCAAGGGTGAGCTTAGCTGCCTCAAAGGCCATTTCAAAGGCGTCATTGGGTCGTGATGCGGCCACTACGATCAAAGGGGACTCGCCGTTGCGACCATACAGGACCTGCAGTAAGTCACTCTGCTCGGTTTTGGTGGGAAGGCCGGTGGACGGTCCCCCACGTTGTACATTCACGACCACCAACGGTAGCTCCAGCATCACGGCCAGGTTCAAAGCCTCGGATTTGAGGGCGAAACCGGGCCCTGAAGTGGTAGTCGCCGCCAACGCCCCTCCAAAGGATGCCCCTATCGCCGAGCATATCCCGGCAATTTCATCTTCTGCCTGGAAGGCTTTTACCCCGAAACGCTGGTGTTTGGCAAGTTCCTGTAAAATATCCGTGGCAGGGGTTATGGGATAGGAGCCTACGAATAGATCCAATCCCGATGCCTGCGCAGCTTGCATTAAGCCCCATGCTACCCCCGTGTTCCCGTTGACCTGGCGGTAGGTTCCTTTTGCTATCTTGGCCTCATCGATACGGTAGGTGGAAATAGAAGCCTCTATGGTTTCACCGAAATGGTAGCCGGTGTCTAGTGCCAGGATATTCGCTTCCAGCAATACGGGGTTGTCTTTAAACTTTTCCTTGATCCATTTTTTGGTAGAATCCCTACTCCGGGAAAAGACAAAATAGCAAAGCCCGAGCGCATAGAAGTTCTTACACCTTCTTTTTTGCTTTGTAGACAGGTCTAAGTTTTCCAGTGCCTTTTCTGTCTGCGAGGTGATCTGTGCATGGATGACCTTATACTCCAGCAGCTCGTCCAATTCCCCGACCGTAAATACTTTGTAACCGGCCTTTTTCATGCTTACCCTGTCAAAGGCATCATCATCGAGGATGATCGTGGCATTTTTCTTTAAAGAAGGCAACTTCGCCTTAAGTGCTGCCGGGTTCATAGCTACCAATACATCCGGTTGATCGCCTGGGGTGAATATTTCTTCCGCCCCAATATTGACCTGGAAGCCGGACACACCAAATACGGTACCGGAAGGCGCCCGGATCTCCGACGGGTAATCCGGGAAAGTGGAGATATCATTGCCCATCATAGCCGAGGTATTGGAAAACTGGGTGCCTGTGAGCTGCATGCCGTCCCCAGAATCACCGGAAAACAGGATGATGACGCTGTCAAGAGATTCCATATGACTATTTTTATTTAATGCCTAACCCTTTAGATTTCTTTGATCGCCAGGGGCCGGGAACCATAAGCTGGAGTCGGAGATTACTCCTGCTTCCAACGCCCGCCCCAAGATTGTAACCCCTGTAAATCAATATGCTAACATTTAATACCGGCATGAAGATCCACCGGTTTCAACGCTTGTTAAAGTAGCCAGAAAATGTAGGTCCCCCAATGCTAAGATCAGGTTGCGGACATGAAGAAAATCAGTATTGCCACTAAAATTATGACATACATCATACCTGCTACGAAATAGCTTGCTTTACCTTTGGGTTTTGCCATGATTGTACTTGCTTGATAATAGGTTTTCTCACCTTGATAATGATAAACTTGAGGAAGCTACCTACGGGACAATAGTACCTGCAAAAGACCTCCTTGATAAAAAAGGAAGAAAAGAAAACAGCGGGTAAAATAAACCATTGTGCACCCTCTCCATCAAAAGAAAAAAGGGTAGCGAAGGGCTCGTAAGATCCCACTGAAGGGGTGGCTTCTAAGAATCCCACCAATAACGATCCCCAAAGCAATACCCCGGCCATGTATTTCGCCACTATTCCCATCTTCGTGGTTAAGTCCAGGTTAATGCCGGAGACGCGGTTGGCCAGCCACTGTACGGAATAAAACGGGCATATTCGGTAGCAATAGACGTTTTTTCCAAAAACCAATGCACCTATAAGTACGCCGATGACCAAAATATACCATACGAGGTAGTCGTATACATTGGGAAAATAGCCTTGAAGAAAGCTGCCAAAATTAGTGATGGAGATGGACAAGTTCAGGTAAAACCCGATGAGGACCAACGCCACCAGGTGCAATGCGTAGAGCAATTTTTTATTCTTTTTAAAATACAAAGCGATAGACCAGGTCAATAGTGCTAGTATGGATATTTCACTAAAACCAAAACTTAGCCGTGGCTGGGGAGAAAGACCTGTGAGGCCGTACTTGCTTTCGGCAAACTGGTGCGCAGCCTCCCGGATCGCATGAGTAAAGGCCACGGACGAAACTGTAGCGCTTGAAACCCCGTCGATATCTTCGCCGGTTTGCAATTTATTTTGAAGCGGTAATCCTTCGAACTGCTCGAAAAAATCATAGTTTACGAGTTTATTGAAAAACGACTGTGTTTCTTTTTCGGAGATCACGATCACCTGCCCTATGGTGGTATCTGGTTTTATGGCTACACCTATCTCCAATGGCCCTCCATAACCATTATTTGAGGAGATCTTGAAGTATGCGCTTAGTGTATCGGATTGGTGTATCACAAATAGCTCATGACTTAGCTGTTTGATGTCGCTGGCAGGAAAGTACTCGTTGAAGACAGACTGGTAGTCCGGCAGGTTCGATATTTTTCCATAAACATAAGCCCCCAATAGGGTGATCATACCCACCCATAAAACCGCTTTTTTCCACCACGTTTCTCTTCTCTTAAGCGCTTTTTTATCTGCCAGCGGCTTGTGTTTTACACTACACTCCTTGCAACTGCTGCTACACATGGTCAATCATTTTCTGCGTTCTTACCTGGGATGACCAGTCTCCTCGCGAGGAGAAAGAAGACTACTGCCGGGCAGCCGAAGAAAACAAGCCCAAGCGCAGCGGCTTGGGGTTCTCCCTCCAGTACGGAACTGGCCGACCATGCCACACAAAAGATCAACAGGAATACACCCATACCGGACAAGGACCAACTCTTCCAATCGAAACGGTACGCCCGGTTCAAATAAAACAACACCCCCACGGATAACGTGGTAAGTACACCTAGCCAAAAGAACAAGATCTCGATCCCGCTGAAGATATTCATGATTTTTTTGTTTTTAGATGAAGAAATAAATGAGGCCGCTGGCTGACCAGGCGCCCAATAGAAAGAAGCACTACCGATCCTAAGAGTATGGAACCGACCCGGTACAGGAACGTACTGGCATGCCCAAGGTAATAGGTAATGAGTTCCAGCAATTGGTCCCTTATGGCCCTGGGGATGCCGGTGACCTGTGCATGGATCGTTAATTCCAGGTTGTCCAAAAGATAATTGCTGGCCAGCCACCCTAATGCAAACATGATCATAGCCATACTGCCAAAGGAGTTGATCGCAAGAGACCAAATGTCCCCGATTTTTGGCCCGTACAATCCTACCCCCCCGGCGAGTATGACCAGTATGATCACCCATAACCAACATGAAAAGAATCGTATTTTCTTGATCCCGGCTTTGGCTTCCTTTATCCCTTCCGCCGGTACCTTTTCACGGATCATTTGCGTGACATTAAGTTCCTTGGGCGGCTGTGCCTGCTGTAGTTGCAACGCCATCAATTCACCCCCGCGCCGGGCAAACTCGTCGTAAAGTGAATCCGGTACATTGGCTAATAGCAAGGGGGGTATGCTATCCCCATAATTCTGTTGTTTAAGGGCGATCAACTCCCCGGCCTCCAGCATAGGGGGCCTCGTGACGGAATGTGCCCAGCGGAAAAGGAATTCCGTATTTTGATGCAGGTGTTGGATCACCGGTTGGGTGGAGATCACGATACCAGGATAAGGCTCTTCGTCATCAATCCAGCGATAAGCTTCGGAAAATGTATTATCAATGACCGGGTCCCTTAGCCGGGCCGGTAGTAGCTCATCCAGCAGCTCTTGCCATTTACGTACACTAGCCTTTGAAAAAATGGCGATGATCATTCCTGTTTTGAGGTCTGTTACCTCCGCCATACGTTCATTCACTACGGCTTTAAGACGAGTGGCTAATTTTGGCGTGGAAAAAACCTGCTCGTGGAGGACTTGGGTGGTGAATTTTTCAGAAAACAGTTTGCCTACGGACTGGTTAAGCAATAGTGCTACCGGGAGGGCAACAATTCCAAGTCCCATCAACGTAATACCGGCAATTCTTTTGATCTTGATCATGGGTTTGTTTGGGTTAGGTCACTTATAGCCGAGATACTTTTTGTTTTTGCTAGACCAGAATCTTTTTACGGCGCCTTCGTCGTAGGTATTCCCATAGCCAAAGATCTTGTCCATCTCCCGCATAAAGCTGTGGACAGGGCCGGGCAGCATAGCGGAGATCTTGTCTACCAGGCGGTGATGCCAAAAGTCAGGTTTATTGTACGGGCATACCGAGATACACGAGCTGCACCCGTTGCCGTTCTCCACCCAAAAGTCAAAGCATTTTTTCAGGTTATTGTAATATTTTTTAAAGCCCGGGTTCACAAACCAGTTGCTCTCGTCCTGGAATTCCGGCTCATACGTAGGGTTTATAGCTTTGGTAATGGCATTGGACGGGCACACATCCGCGCAGCGCATGCAACGTTTACAGAACTCCTGTACGCCAAATTCGATGGGCTTGTCGTATTCTACAAAATCAAAATCCGTGTAGATCTTCGCCAGCCGGATCCTGGGGCCGTATTTGTAGGTGATCAGCAACCCATGCCGCCCTACCTCTCCCAAGCCTGCTTTTACGGCGTAGGGGATGCTCAAGCCCACGTCATTGTTCGAAGGGATGGCTTGATAGCCAAGACACTTCATAAATACCGCCATTTGGTAGGAGGTCTTATGCATTTGAGAATACCCGTCCCCCGTGGCGCCGTCGGCCACATGGGTGGGCGCGGCTGTCATGGCCTCATAGTCCATCTCGAAAGCCATCACTATGACGGATTTTGGCTCAAAAGGGACGTCTTTCCAGTTTCTTCTTCCATTCTTCGGGTCGAAGAACGCTTGGTAGTCGAACCGTTCGTCACGCGGTGTGATACCCACCAAGTCGGCGCCGTATAGCCTGGCTGCCCGTTTTATGGCGTCGGTCGCCTCCTGCTTGGTTTTGAAAGGGGCTTTTTCAGGGTATACATAATTCCCCTCCAAGATCTTTAAGATGTCAGGTTTCTTTTTGCCGTCATCCTCCATGTCGGTAGGCTTTAGGTCCAGCATGGTAAAGTCAAAGCGCTCCTGGTCCCACTTTCCTTCTAAGGTTTTCATTTTGAATTTCAGGGATTGCCCTGCCTTGGAAAGCGCCCAGTCTACCTGCCGGTAGCCTACCTGGTCGTTATCAAAACCGGGCCAAATGAACTTGACCATCTTAGGGATCACTTTTGCATCCCGACGCATAGGTCCCGTGGATTGAAAGGTGTTGATTTCATCGAACCGTCGATAAGGATAGCCGGGTTTGAGCTCAAAAGGATCATGTCCCGGGCTTTTGAAGACGGTATCGTCCGTGGCCTTATCCAAGGCCTTAGAAGCAGCATTTCCCGCCACCTGGGATGCTCCCGTGACGCCCAATGCTGCTCCCAGGGCACCCAGCTTGAAAAAGTCGCGTCGCCCTAGTTTGCCGGCTTTTTTATGGATCGTTTTCGTTGGTGATTTCATTTTGTTGACGTCTAAACTTGTTAATTCAATCATTTGATCAAATCGCAAATGCAGCTTTGGAATTTTCTTACCGGTGAGGTTAAGAGCCAAAGCCTTAGCTCATATCGAGTCTTTATTTTTCCAGAATTCCTTGACCGCTCGGCCATCATGTGTATTGCCGTACCCGAATATATCATCCATCTCACGCATGAGGTCGTGGAGAGGGCCCGGTGATGCGGCGGTAAGCCGGTCTACTAGCCTATGATGCCAGAAGCCTGGTTTGTTGTAAGGGCAGGCAGCAATACAGGCGCCACAGCCTGCGTTGATCTCCATCCAGTACCCGAAACATTTCTCGGCGTCCAGGTGCCATTTTTTTACTCCTTTGTTATTGAAGAAAGTATTTTTATTTCCGTGAGTTGGGCGGAACGATGGCTTTTTGTCTCGCGATATCGCGCTGGCCGGGCAGGCATCCGCACATTTCATGCATCGTTCGCAAAAGTCGGTGACCCCAAATTGGATAGGTTGGTCATAGTTGCAAACATCAAATTCGGTGTAAACTTTACCGATCCTCAGCCTGGGGCCGAACTCGGGAGTGATCAGCAGTCCCATCCTAGATCCTTCTCCCAATCCCGCGGATATGGCGTAGGGAATGTTCAAGCCGGTATCGTTGCAGCTGGCTACGGCTTTGTACCCCAGTATCCTTAAAAAAACGGCTAGCTGGTGGGTGGTTTTGGTGATCCTGGAATAGGCATCGCCTGTAGCTCCTTCGGATACATAGGTGGGGGCAGTAGTATATGCTTCGTAATCCATTTCGAACCCTAAAACGATCACACTTTTAGGTTCAAAGGGGAATTCTTCCCACCCAAATTCTTTTTTATGGAGGGGGTCAATGAACTTGGCGTAGTCAAACTTTGGGTTTCTCGGGGTGATCCCGGCCAGGTCAGCGCCGTAAAGTTTGGCGGCTTTCTTAACGGCATTTGTTGCTTGTTCCTTGTCTTGGAAGTGGTATTGATCCTCGAAAAGGTATTGGTAATCAAAAGGGTGATGCTTGTCTGCCTGGGTCCGTTGCTTCCAGGTGTTCACACCAGTATTAGGGATTGAGGCGGGAGTACCCGGTGCCATGTATTCCACCCCGGCGTACCCGCCTTCTTTTAGGGCGTAGTCCAGGCGGTCCATACCCGGGGTTTCGGGGTCTATATCACCCGGCCCGTGGAAGCCCATCATCTTTTTTCGAAGGGCTGGCAAACGGCCAGTGAGGGTGGCCATGAAAATGTTGTTTTTTTGCTCAAAGGGTTTATAGGTATTGTCAAATTCAAAGGCCTTTTCCGCTGCCTTGATCCCCATTTGTTTGTTGTGTTCCGCTAGCTCTTTTATGGACTGGCTTTGGGCTGCTGCCAAGGAAGTAGCTCCTAGGGTGGTAGCCACGGCGCCAAGCTTTATAAAATCCCTCCGGTTAAGAGCTTGTGAGTTTTCTTCTTTTTCCCGGTCCATATTCTTTGGATTTATTATTTCAAAATCATGAAGGACAATGTGTTTGCCCTTTGTTATAAAAACGATAAAAAGGAAGGCAAGAACCAGGGGAAATCTCCGAATACCCGGACAAAAAGTACCAGGAGATGAGGTGAGGGTTCTTTAGACGAGGCGTCCTTGAAAATTAGCTTCGATCGTAAAAACCCGGACTCGATTAAAAAATGAACGTCATTCCGCGCCGGTGGTTGTGGGAGGGCTAATGGCGAGAGCCGCCCCATTGGGAGCCCTTTGGGAGAATCTGCGGTGTCGTAGAACGGAATCTACTCCCCAGTTTGAAGACCGTGGAAGTATTCTAAACCTCATGTTAAGCCTAGGCTACCATGATTTTAAATCGAACTGAGGTTAAAACGTTTGATTTTAGTAAATTGGACTATATTTTTAAGATATTTTGGGTAATGCCAGCCTTGCAATGAGTAGTTTAGGCGGGATTTTGAGGTTCTAAGTATGGTTTTCATTTTCTTTGGTACGCCCATGCCGTAGGCATCCCTTTGGGGAAAGAAAATGAAACAAAGGAAAAGGGCGCCAGCAACCAAGTCCATTTTTCCCAAGAAACGCGCTATCCAGCCGCGCTGTTTCTGGATGTCTCCCTTCGATATGCACTTGAATTTCAATGATACCATTGATTCGGATAGTTATGGTCGTATATATGTGGAATATGACCCAAGTAGATGGGGTTGCGAGGAAGACCGAGCGTCCGCTCTTGGTGATTTGGGGTCTTAGGACTGCTATGCTTAACCATAAGACCGGGACTTGGATTTCTTATGACCTTAGATTAGTAAAGTGTAATCAAGTGTTTCAGACTAGGTCATTAGTGCTGGCTTTTTCTCTCTTCTTGTAACACTTCTTCTAGTTGGATTTTATTTTCCACTAGATGATCTTCCGCTATCTCCCACAGTATCTGTGGATCAATAATGTGATATTCGTGGGCCGCGAAGTTTCTTAATCCATACATTTGCCGCCACGGGAGCTTGGGGTATTTATCTTGGATCACTTTAGGAACCCGGTTAGCTGCCTCCCCAACGATCTCATAATTTCTAGTTACAGCATCTATCATCATTTCGTTTTGCAAAAACTCCTCTAATCCTTTGACCTTATCTAAATATCGAATGATTTTGTCGATAGCTTCGATCATATCCTCAATGTAGACTAGGTATCCCTTATCTATCATATATACTTAACTTGCTTCAATATAGCTTGTTTCCATTGTCTTTTTAAGGACCTTTCAGTAACCAAGTCCACCTTTCTTCCTATTGCAGTTTCTAGGTAGTCTTTCAGATCAAAGAACTTCCAGCCGATCTTGCTACCAAAGGTGACTAATAGGTCCAAATCGGAATCATTCCTGTGATCACCGCGAGCAAATGACCCAAAATAACCAATTTGATCTACACCAAATTCATCTTGAATATAGGGCTTTAATGTTTTTAGTTTGTTTTCTATTTCTTGGGGAGTCTGCATACCTTAAAAATAACAGATTCTTTTCTTAATACAATGAGGACCATCAAGCGCTGTTAAGTGCAATAATTTGGGATGGCAATGGTGGTAAGGTTTAGTCCATTTGTTTGACTTGAACGGAATGTATGGATGTATGTGAAGTAATTTTACCACTTGTTCTTATCAATCATACGAGTACTAATTAAACTTAACACTTAATTGTTAACCTACCCTAGGCATGGACTATTGTCACAATAGTAAAAGTTTGAATGTTCGTAACCGTCGCCAAAGGTTTAAAAGTGAATTGTTTATCTTCCAATATCAACACCGAATTGAACCCATGAAACGACTCATCCTATATTTATTCACCGTTACTTTTTTAACCAGTTGCGACGACGAGAACACTCCCGAAATTGAAACCGGTGAAGATTACGTTTGGCAAGAGTTCCAGGGCTTACTATCTACGGGAAAGTATATTCTTAACTCCACTGTTGCGGAAGACCATCTTTCTTTCCTGGCCCCCGAGCTTTTAATAACGATTGATTCGAATCATCAAATTGCACGGCAGATCCTGGGGCTAACATGGGATATGAGATCATTAAAGCCGGCCATGAATAATGGTTTTTATTTGTCATTGAATGAAGGGAACCCCACGACCCTTGAAAATGGGACTTTTCAACTTGGCTATTTTAATCTCTGGGGCAGTGGTCTTAACTATCTCACTTTATCAATTCTTAAATATGACAGCACCTATTCTTGGATAGCGGATAAAAAGATTACTTGGAGCCAGGAATATGGGGCCTTCGGAGATAACGAATTTCTTATTGATTATAGGTCCGAGGAGTATCCTGACCAGGTCAATTATTTGCTGGTCTCATACGTCTTCAGACCGGGTCAACTTGCGTTAGGAGAGCCTAACTTTGAATTGACCGACGTCGAATTGTTCCAGTTTGATGCCCCCGGAAGCTTTGGTAACTCCGGTGCATTCTATTGCGACGGTATTTTTTTCGTGAGTATTGATAATCGTGGGCTTTATATTTTACAGGAAGATGAGTTTGTGAGGTGCCAAAACATTGATTTTGCCTCTACGATATTTTTTCATAACGATGCGTATTACGCTGTAAGTAACCAAACCCTATTAATATCTCCAGATGGATTTGCCTGGAATGACCTGGCAGTGTTCAACATGTCATTAGATCACAGCAATTTCACGATTATTGAAGACCAGGTCATCGTGGCTTCCAATGATCAACTATTTCAAGTCAATTTTGACGCGGATTCTTTGGCGATCATGGAGATAGAAAATAGGGGAGTGAGTGGCCATCATATTACCTCCATCCAAGAGCATCACGATCGTATTTACTGTACCACCTTGTCAGGACTTTTTTATACTGAACTGGAACGTTTTTTTACTTATAAATAAGGAATAATTCGGGCCGGTAATCCAGTGAGTATAGTATGAATGGATAAAGAGATGGTCCTTTTCGTCACTAGGTTCAATCTTTCCGGCAGGTTCGGAGAAACCTGCATATTATGTTGGCATAGGTTTGGAAAACCTGCTCCAAAAGCAGCCAAAGGTTAGATGTGGGAAACTGTTATACCGCTTTTCCTAAACGTTAGAATAAATATATTTGCCAGGGTAAATGGTCACACAGTGTTTCGTGACAATTGTCAAAAGTTCAATCCAATCCATGCGATTAATCTTAGTTGGGTTAGCGGTAGTTTTGTGCCTGTTTCTGCGGATAATTTCTCAGCCGGACGGCTATACTTCACCGGATTCTCATGCCTACTTGTACAAAGCAGAACACTTGGTACACCACCAGCGAGGGATGGTAACCTTTGTAAACGACAGGTTAGGAGAGCAAAAAGTGCCTTCTGCCAACTGGCCTATTGGCTACTCTTTCTTCATTCGTATGGTCCACCACGCTACGGGACTTTCTTATTTATGGTCCTCCAAAGTGGTGAATTTTATTTTTTCATGGCTGGTGTTATGGGTACTGCACTTATGGTTCAGAAAAGAGGCGTGGTTAGTGGCCTTGGCTCTTTTTTCTTTTTCTTCCATAGAGATCTTTTCGCACACATGGTCGGAGGGACCTTTCCTGTTTTTTGTAATTCTACTGGCCTATTTGATCTACCGGGATTTCCGTCACGGCCCTTCCTCAAGGCGGTGGATGGAATTAAGTGTAATACTGGTGGCCATATTTTTATTGAGGTATGCAGGGCTGATCTATTTTTTGATGCTTGGGGCGGTGATCCTTTACTGCCTGTATGAAAAAAGATGGAGGCTGGCTAAACACTATACCCTGGCACTTGCTATTTCAAGTATGGCCGTAGGTGCTTACATGGCCTATAACTATACCGTCTCAGGCGCTCTTTTTGGTGGGCACCGCCTTAATGTTTCCCCTTTGTCTGCCGGGGAGCTGGTGATGATATACTTGGATACCGTGGCTTTTGCACGCATCCTGGTGGATCGTTCTGATGTTATTTATTACTTGGTGTCCGGGTTACAAATAGCGTTGATGGTATGGGGAGTATACATTTTCTGTGGATCAAAACGTTGGAAAATCCCCCCGATCGCCCTGCCTTTACTCGGGGTGGCTGTTTTTTACTTCGTGGTAATTTCTACCTTAAAATTATTGATCACGGCCATAGACTTTGATTACAGGATGTTTTCCCCGTTTTCGGTAGTGCTTTTTATGGGTATGCTGGCTTCTGTACCTGCCGGGGATACGCCCCAAACGAAATGGTTAAGGCGAGGAACGGTAGGCTTTACCCTGGTGTCGCTCGTGGTCAATCTCCCTAACCAGTTTATTTTGGATTGGATCATAGGGCTGCGGGGATAGTAAATTATCGATCTTCTTGCCACTCGCCGGGTGACGGTTTTATTAGGGAAGTTTTTCGTATTGATCCCAGTTCATTAAATGCCCGCATTACAAATTCCTGCGTGAGCGCCCTGTATTATCAATCGGTCGGGCACACCTGTGTAAGCTGCGCGGGCGTAAGGGTTAGTGTGTAAATGGTCTTCTAAAAACTCAGCGATCATTCGGCGCTACAAGGGCCCGGTAATTACTTCTTGAGATCTGCTCTAACAAGATCTTTTGATCGCTGCGGTATTTTTCGATGAGTGTTGGGGAGTAATTTTTGATCGTGATCAATTGCAGCCCGGTATTGTAAAGGATATTGAACTCGTGCCGTAAGTTCTCTACCACGTTTTCAACCTTACCCAGGTCATTGTCCAGTGCTATGGAAAATGAAATGGCAGAATTTTGCATGATGCTGATCCTTAAATCCGCTTGAGCAAGCTCTTTGAAGATCACACTTAAATTATCCTCGTTTACGAAAGAATAGTCCATTACCTTAAAAGAAAGTAGGCACTGGTTTTTCTTAACAATGATAACCGGTAGGCGTTCGTTGATCTCGCATTGATGAATGATCGTACCGGGTTCATCGTACTGGTAAAAGCTTTTCACATGTAGGGGAATGTTTTTGTTTGCCAGCGGCCGGATCGTTTTCGGGTGGATCACCGAGGCGCCGTAATAGGTCATCTCGGCGGCTTCTTTGTAGGGCAATTCGGTGAACAATTCGGCATCCTTGATCAATTTAGGGTCGGCATTGAGAATGCCGGGTACGTCTTTCCAAACCGTTACGGACTCGGCATCCAACAGTGAAGCGAAGACGGCTGCGGAAAAGTCAGACCCTTCGCGGCCTAGGGTCGTGGTGATGCCGTTCTCGGCGCTAGCGATATACCCCTGGGTAAGTACAACGCTTTGGGTAAGGATAGATGGGATGGAAGCGGTGATGAGGCGGCCTGTTTTATCCCAGTCTACATTGGCCTGCCTGTAGTGATCGTCGGTTTTTATAACATCGCGGGCATCTAACCAAGTGGTAGAGATACCAACTTGGTTCAAGTACGCCGAGATGATCGTGGAAGACAACAGTTCACCTATGGATACTACCTGGTCATAAAGCTGGTCATAGGAGCTATTTCCATTTAAATTTTCGGCGAGCAGCTCAAAGAGCCGATCTATTTTGGTCATCACCTCGTGACCTTTTGGAAATAGCCCTGTCGCCATGCCCAGGTGAAAAGTTTTTAGCCGTCCCAGTTCATGCTGAAAATCCTTTTTGTGTACATATGCTTCGGTAATCTTTTCGAGCGCATTCGTGGTTTTTCCCATCGCTGATACGATGATCAGCAAGGGATTATGCTTGTATTTCCGGATAATTTCCGACATGTTCTTTACGGCATTGGGATTTTTTATGGAGGCACCTCCAAATTTGAATACTTGCATGCCTTGCAAACGTTTGAATGATCCTTAAATTTGCCTCAAAGTAGCAGACTAATATTTACAATCTAAAGCATTGGACTAACTTATGGAGGATTCGCGCATTGCCCTTCCCATCGGTACCACACTGGACCGTTTCATCAAAAACAAGCAGGATGAATTCCAATATGCTACCGGTGAGCTATCCCAACTGTTAAGGGATATCGCCCTTGCCGGGAAGGTGGTGAACAGGGAGATCAACAAAGCTGGGCTGATCAATATAGCAGGGGCTATTGGTACCCAGAACATACAAGGAGAAGATCAGCAAAAATTGGACGTGCTGGCCAATATTCGTTTCATTCGTGCACTCACGAAAGGCGGGGAGGCTTGTGCGATCGTATCTGAAGAAGACGAAGAGATCGTAGACCTACAAAACGACGGTAAATACGTGATCGCCATAGACCCGCTGGACGGCTCTTCTAATATTGATGTGAATGTGTCCATAGGTACTATATTTTCGATCTACCGGAGAATTACGCCTGCCGGCCAGCCCATCCGGGAAGAAGATGTACTTCAAAAAGGAATAGAGCAGGCCGCTGCCGGGTATCTCCTGTATGGGTCGTCGACAATGCTGGTATACACCACAGGCCATGGGGTAAACGGCTTTACGTACGAGCCATCCTTAGGAGAGTACTTTTTGTCCCATCCTGATATGATCATCCCTGCAGACGGAAGTATTTACTCTATCAACGAAGGGTCTTACAACAGCTTTTCCGAAGAGGTCAAAGGTTACTTGGAACATTGCCGTAATAGCAACTATTCAGCACGTTACATTGGGTCGTTGGTTGCCGATTTCCATCGAAACTTGCTGAAGGGTGGCATATACATTTATCCTCCTACGGCTAAGTCTCCCAACGGTAAGCTCCGGCTCTTGTATGAATGTAACGCTTTGTCATTTATCATAGAACAAGCCGGCGGGAGTGCATCTACAGGCACTAAACGGGTATTGGAAATACATCCTCGCAAGCTGCACCAAAGGGTACCGCTTTTCATAGGTTCGAAAAATATGGTGGAGCAGGCCGAATCATTCTATTCCAAGAAGGAAAAGCAGGTAGTGAAATAATTGGAGGTTCCGATTTTCTCTACAAGGACTTGCTTTCCAGTTCCTAAACGCCTTCCCAGGGTCTTTCGCGGAGGCCCTGGACTACAGGTGAGTCACTTTCATAACGTACATTCTTTACGCCACTCGAATTTTCAATGCTTTCGCCTAGTACGCATTTAGCGTAGCGTAATGCGTACTTATCGAGCAATAGGATTTGTAATCCGGGCGTTTTCGTTTGTGATTCATAATCCTATAAAAGTGCATTCTTGAAAATTAGCCATACTGTTCGTACGACCGCTACGCTTAACCTACGACTAGGGTCAAGGTTTTCGTTTTCTTTTGCGCGCCCAAAAGAAAAAGGCGCTGGCAACCAAGCCCGTTTTCTCTCAAAACGCACTGCCCAGCCGCTATAGGCCGCTGAGCCACATGCCTCAAATGTGCCGTGCTGTTGCTAAGGTAGTCTTGGTCTTTAACCGGAGGCGGGAGATGCTTTTAGCACATTTTGCCTATTCCGGCCTGTATTTCTTGCGGAGCTCTACTTTTTGCAGCTCACGTTCGATGATAATATCCGCGAGATTGTCGGCCACTAGACCCGGCAGCCCGGTAGCCAATATTCTTTTTGCTTTAGGCTCATCTACATCTATGCGATAAAGAGCATTCAAAAGACGGCTGAAATCAGAATCTAACAGGTAGTTAATGATGGGTACAAGCCTGCGTTTTAGTTCATCAAGACCGCTAACGGTAGCCGGTAAAGATCCTGTTTCCAGCGAAAGATCTTTTACGATCAGGGGTATAGCTTCGTTGTAGACCTTTTCAGGCATTGTTATCGTCAGTAGTTGTTTCTTTCTCTCCCCCTTCTTTTCCTGTGTCTTCTTTCACTTTCTCCTCTTTCTTTTCTTCGAGGAGGCCAGGCGCCTGGACCAGCAGGTGGGAGTACCAGCTCACCAGCTTTTTGATATCGCTCGTGTATACACGCTGCTCGTCATATTCCGGTAAGACGTGCCTCATAAAGGCCCTTAGCTCATCGGAATCTGAAGTGGGCGTAACCCCGGGGTCATTGCCAAACTCTTTGAAAATGGTCTTCAAAACTTCAGGAAGGGGCTTTGATCCCTCTTGGGTGGTCGTGTATATGCTAATATCACTTAATACCGAAATGCGCTGTGTCGCACCGGCGACTAGCTTTTTCTTTTGTTCATCAAGAGACTCCAGTATGACGCCGGTCCTTGTAGGTTTTAAAATTTTATACAAGCCTCCTTTTCCTGATACGGACGCTATATCACTGTACTCCATGTTGATCAATAAATTGGCGGAACAAAGCTATACAATAAATAATTTTTGAACACAACCGTGTAAGGACCTTAAAAGTTTGTTGCTACTTCAATTAAATATTTTTCCCAGTTGATAATCTAACCCTACTCATCATCAAAGACTTAGCAGAAAAAAAATATTTTATGGAAAATGTGCTCACCCTGTAGTGGATGTAACAAGACCACCGATATATTCCAACAGTGCTTCCTTTCCTTGCTGGGTAAAAGAGGAGGTGGTGAACATGACCGGTAGCTCTTCCCAAGATATGGAAAGTTGTTTTTTGTACTTGGCTACACTGGACTGCGTTTTGTTTTTGGATTGCTTGTCTGCTTTGGTGAACACAATAGCAAAAGGCACTCCCTTTTCTCCGAGCCAATTGATAAACTCTACATCGATAGGCTGTGGGGTAAGCCGGGCATCTACCAGTACAAAAAGGCACATGAGGGTCTCTCTTTCGATGATGTAGTCGTGGATCATTACTCCCCATTTTTGTTTTTCGCTTTTGGCCACTTTGGCCCAGCCGTACCCGGGTAGATCTACTAAGTACCATGCATTGTTGATCAAGAAGTGGTTGATAAGCTGGGTCTTGCCGGGTTTCCCCGAGACTTTGGCCAGGCTCTTCCTATCGGTAAGCATATTGACCAGGGAAGACTTCCCGACGTTTGACCTGCCTATGAATGCAAACTCCGGTAATTTAGCCTCGGGGCATTGGATAATTTTGCTGCTGCTGGTAATAAATTGAGATGTTTTTATCTTCATTGTTCAAAGCTCCAAATTGTGATAATCCAAAACAATAGCTATATTTATTCGCTAGACAGCAAGCTGGTATTTTTTTTAACTTAAAGTGATACTTCAAATCAACGATTAATTTTATTATTGCTTAAATTATATCGATATTGAAATGCTGAAGCCTTTAATGGCTATTTTTTTAACTTTATTTGAGGGCTAATATCTTCACAAATGTATAAAAGGAGTCGGAATTTATTTTTCATTGTTTTTCTATTACTAACTACCTCCATAACAACTTTTTCCCAAGATGAGGATAACAAAAAATTAGCGCTGGACCTTGTAGAGCAGGCCGAGCTGGTAATGGAAGCTACCCAGGCGATGGATGTTGCCCGTGACCTTTACATCCAGGCCGTACAAGCTGACCCTTCAAATATTATAGCGAATTACAGGGCCGGTGATTTTCATATGAAAACCGTAGGGAAGGAGAAAGCTGTAGAATATTTTTTGAATGTATTGAATTTAGACGCAGAATATCGTTTTGATATCACATACCTGATCGGGAGAAGTTATCAATACGGGATGGATTTCGATAAGGCACTAGCTTATTATAATCGTTACAAGACCAAGCTATTGGAAAGGGATGGATACCGCGGTCGTGACCGAACAGAGCTTCCCGAGGTAGAAAGAAGGATGTACGAGTGTCAAAATGCGATCGAGTACATAGCTAACCCAGCACATTTTTCGATCGTGAATGTAGGTAGCTCCATCAATTCCGAGTACGATGATTTTGGACCTGTAGTGAACCAAGATGAAACGCTTATGGTATTCACTACGCGGCGTAGAGATGGCAACTTGAACCAAAACGTGTTCTCTGATAACAAACCCTACGAGGAGATCTTTTTCAGTGAAAAAAAGAATGGTGTTTGGCAGCCGGCACAAAACATTGGTGATGTAGTCAATACCGAATTCCACTCTTCTACGCTGGCGCTTTCTGCTGATGGGGAGCAGCTTTTTATTTACCAGGACGATAACAACGGGGACATCTTCGAGTCGTTCCGAAAAGAGGATGGGACCTGGACATTTCCCCAACCGATGAGTGAAAATATCAACTCGGAAGGCTTTAAAGAAAGTTCTATGTCCATTACGCCGGATGGTAGCGTCCTTTTCTTTGCGAGTGACCGGCCCGGCGGGTTAGGGGGTATCGATATTTACTACAGCATAAAAAACGAAAATGATGAATGGACCCGGTCTCGCAACCTTGGGCCCATTATCAATACAGAATATGATGACGATGGCCCTTTTATTGACTACGATGGTAAGACGTTGTATTTCAGTAGCCAAGGAAGAAAGGGCATGGGTGGATATGATATTTTCAAATCTGAGTATGATAGTGCTGAGGGTAAGTGGGGAGAACCGGAAAACCTCGGCTTCCCTATCAATACCCCGGATGACGACATCTATTTCGTGAGCACTGAAGACGGTAAGCGGGGCTATTATGCTTCGGTGCGAGAAGACGGGCAGGGTTTTACAGACATTTACATGGTAACCATCCTGCAAGAGGATGAAATAGGTGATAACATTGCTTCGAGGGGAATAGAAACTACGGAGACTGAGCCCGAGCAGCCTGAAACACAGGAGCCGCAAAAAGTGGAAACCCCGAAAGCTCGTGATAGTTTCAAACCGGTTACACTGACGGTTACCGTTGTGGATGAAAATAACCAGCCTACCGATGCTAAGATCAGCCTTACCAATAAGCAAAATGGCAGGATAGCGGGTAAATCTACACGGGGTACCGGGGTCTATGCTTTTTCTGTGACAACTCCGGCTGCCGAGGAATTTCGGCTGTCTGTAGAAAAAACGGGATATGCGTTTCAAAATTTGGACATTAATCTCCCGGCTTCTACCGGTCAATCCCAAGCGTTGACCCGTACGGTACGTATGAGTAAGCTCAGGGTAGGTACTCGAAGAGTTTTAAGAAATATCTATTTCTCTTTTGACAAGGCCACCTTTAAAGATGAGTCCTACACCGAACTCAATAAGCTAGAGGCCATGATGTCGCAAAACTTAAACATGCAGATAGAGATCAGCGGGCATACCGATAAGATTGGGGGTACTGCCTATAACAAGGACCTTTCCCAAAGGCGTGCTAATGCGGTTAAAAATTATCTTGTGAACAAAGGTATCGACAGCAGGAGGGTTTCTGCGGTAGGCTATGGCGAAGCTCAACCCTTAGCCAGTAACGATGACGAAAAAGAAGGCCGTGAACTCAACCGCCGCGTGGAATTCCGCGTGATCAAAAAATAGGTTCTGTAAGTTGGTTTCCTAGTGTTAAGTTAAGGCTCAAATGACGTACCAGGTACAGGATGGGTATATTTGCAGTATTGGAAGGTTCTCGATCAGTCGGCAATAGGCAAAGGGCAGTAGCCAAAAAATAGAAGGTTGCCAATTGGACATTGCCAACGGCCGACTTTAAGAACGAGATTGGAAAAAATAGCTAACCGTCCAATTATACTTAACTTAACACTAGCCGCTAATTTTGCCTTGCTCACGGCTTGTAAGTATTAAAAGCACCATTGTTCCGCTGTTTTTCATTGGGATTTAGAATGAGAGAACCGGATATTTGCACGGATTTTTAAAACACCGTACAATGGTTGCGGGTTAATGAATAAAAAAGATATGATGGCGGTTGTACCTTACAAAGAAAAAACCACGGGTAAGAAGGAACAGGTAGCGGAGATGTTCAATAGCATCAGTGGGAAATATGATTTTTTGAACCATTTTCTGAGCCTCGGGATAGATATTTTATGGAGGAAAAAGGCGGTTAAATTACTGGAAAAAGACCAGCCGAAGACATTACTTGATATTGCCACAGGGACGGGTGATTTTGCGATAGAGGCGCTTAAGTTGCAACCCGAAAAGGTGATCGGTGTGGATATCTCCGAAGGTATGCTCGAGGTAGGCAGGGAAAAACTCAAAAAGAAAAAGCTAGACGACATCATCGACTTGCAACTCGGAGATTCAGAGAAGTTACTATTTGATAACAATATCTTTGACGCCGTTATCGTTTCCTTTGGTGTAAGGAATTTTGAAAATTTGGAAATGGGACTGGCAGACATGTATCGTGTATTGAAGCCCGGGGGGAAAACCGTGATCCTGGAATTTTCCAAACCCACGAAGTTCCCTTTTAAGAATATTTACAATTTTTACTTTAAGTCAATTTTACCTAAAATTGGCAGGTTGGTCTCAAAGGATCAAGCAGCGTATACTTACCTTCCGGAGTCTGTCCAGGCTTTCCCGGATGGCAGCGGTTTTTTGAGCGTATTGAATAAAGTAGGATTTAAAAACACCAGATGCAAACCACTCACCTTTGGCATAAGCTCTATTTACATAGGGGAAAAATAATAGCAGCGCTGGTATTATTGCTATTATGTACCCCTTCTTTTTCACAGCGAAGGGTGAATATGAACAACCCGAACTACGACAACCGCTTTTTAAGCTATGGTTTCCTGATTGGGGTGCATACCAGTAGCTACCAGCTCAGTTATTCGGATGCCTTCCTTGCCCGTGAATTTGACAATCTCTATTCAATTTCACCGAGTTGGTCTTCAGCGTTTTCCTTGGGGTTCATTGTAAACATGAAACTCGCAGACTTTTTTGACCTAAGGCTGCTCCCTAAGGTGGCTTTTTATGAACACGCATTGGAATACTTATATCTCGATCGCCCTGCCGAGGAGGTGTTGGTAGAGACTACGGTGGTGGAGTTTCCATTGGTACTAAAGTATAAATCGGAGAGGAGAGGCAATAATCGCATGTACATTGTAGGAGGGATAAAACCGGGAACGGAAGTTTCGGCCCAAAATGAGCTAGAAGGTGCCGGCGAAGACAACCTGCCTATTCGCGGTTTCAACCTGTCAGCGGAGTTCGGCTTTGGCTTAGATATTTACTACCCTCTCTTTAAATTCTCCCCGGAGCTGCGGTTTTCCAGGGGTTTTGCCAATATGCTGGGCTCTGAAATCAACCCATTAAGTGAAGGCATAGACAGGTTAACCACCAATACAGTAACACTCTATTTATTATTTCAATAATGAGCAAGATAGCTTTAATTACCGGGGCCACTTCCGGTATCGGGCGGGCTACCGCCCTCATCTTGGGTAAAAACGGGTACGATATTATCGCTTGTGGCCGTCGCCAAGAACGCCTGCAAAAACTGCAGGAAGAATTGAAAGGAACATGTGAAACTCATCCTTTGGTATTTGATGTCCGGGATCAGCAGACGGTAAACCAAGCTATTGACTCGTTACCGGGTAAGTGGAAAAACATTGATGTTTTGGTGAATAACGCTGGCAATGCTCATGGCCTGTCACCAATTAATGAAGGTAGCGTAGAGGATTGGGACGCTATGATCGATATAAATGTAAAAGGGCTGTTGTATGTCTCTAAGGTGGTAGTTAATGGAATGGTAGAGAGGAAATCAGGTCATATCATAAACATAGGTTCGATAGCGGGTAAAGAGGTATATCCCAATGGAAATGTTTATTGCGCTTCTAAGTACGCGGTAGATGCCATCAACAAGGGTATGCGTATTGACTTGGGGCAACATGGTATTAAGGTCTCTGCTGTTAACCCCGGCCTGGTGGAGACGGAGTTTTCACTAGTACGATTTAAGGGGGATAAAGAGCGCGCAGACTCGATCTACCAAGGTTTTAGCCCGTTGACGGCCGAGGATGTGGCAGAGATCATATTGTTTACCGTCACGCGTCCTGCTCATGTGAACCTGGCCGATATGATCGTATTCCCAACCGTGCAAACCACGGCTACTACGGTTCATAAATCCAGCTAATTTTGGGGCGGATCCTGGGCATGTTTGAACAAGGTGACTTTGAAGATTAGATTTGATAGGAAGGTGTTAGTTTTAACTTCACTTTGATTTAAAATCATTGTAGCCGCCTAGGCTTAAAATGAAGTATTGAATACTTTCAAAGTCTATAACTGGATATTAACTCCCGTTCTACGAAACAGCAGGTTCCGGCTCTCGCCATCCCTTAGTGATTCTTTGAGCTTTGGTGCTTTAGTGGCGAAGTTTCCTAGGCCACTAAGGCACAAATGCACCAAAGGATACCAAGCTTACTCGCCAAAACTACCCTGGATAACAACATCTAAGTGATAAATGGTTATCGAGTTTAGGTTTTGAGGTCCATGTATCCAGATAAACTCAGGGAACGAACAAGCGGAGTAGGGTATCCTCTTTAATTTCATGGACTCCCTTGAACGTGATAGTCTTGGGAGACAGCCCTAGTTTTGAGGATAAGGTTTGCATCTCTTGGAGTTTTGAAGGTGAGAGGAAAGGATCTTCGGTGCCGTAAACATACGTAATGTCCTTCTGTCGTAAGATTTCCGAGGCTTGGGGGAAGTCCATGTCGGGAGGGAAAATACCTGCCCACAAGACCAGGCGATCAAAAGGCATACCTCCTGACGTCACCCAGCGTGAGGCTGTGGCGGCTCCCTGCGAGAAGCCCAGTACGGTTATGGTTGTGTTTTCAGAAAGCTTGGGTTTTAGCTGTTCTTGTAGAGCATTTAGATAGCTTAGGTAATTTTCGATATCCGTTAACCGATCCTCTTTGGTCATCCATGTGGCGCCTACTTTACCACTAAATCCTTGTAAATAATAACGCGATAAGCCCTCTGGTGCTATGATGCAATTTTTGCCGTTATCTAAGGCACTAAATTTTCGGATAAAAAAGGGAGCTAACTGGCCGTGACCGTGTAAGACAAAAATTAAGTTTTTTGTGGTAGTGTCAAGTGTCCCGAGTTGAAAATACCGGGCCTTGAATCCAAAATTTAGACTCCCGTGTTCCATCTTGGGAAAGATAGGCAGGTTTTTATTAAAAACCTGCCTATGATATCTTTGATAAAAAGCAGGTAGCTACTACCGCTTAAACCCTAAGGCACTGCCACCACAAAACTCGGTGGAGGTATCGAAGGTATATTGAATATAGTAGATCCCCGTAGTATTACAAGGATAAGCTATGGCCGAGATATACTGGTCATTCACCTTGCTGCTCACTACCTTATTCCTGTTACTATCGTACAGGCTCACTACGATACCATCCGTGTTCTCCCCGGTAGCACATACATTGATCATATATTGTGTACCCTTGGTGAATACGTATGAATATTCTACCTTGGTTTTAGACCCCCCTTGGCCATCAATTTTATAGCTTTTTAGAAAGTTAAAGCCAGAGGCTAGTTTGGGGATACAAGCCGTCGTATAAGGCTCAGGATTGCACTGGGCATGTACATCAAGTGTGAATACCGCTAAAACGCCAACTATAAATAGTAAATATATTGCCTTTTTCATATGCCTTATCTTCTTAGCTAATTATTTTGTTACGGATGGAACCAACCAGTTCGTTAATGTTTTGTATGTTTTGATCTGTAATCTTTATTTCACTTGTACTATTATCTTTTATCACCATCACCCCGTCAATTACTTCAAAAGTAGATTCTTGATAAGTAGTAACGATCTCAATAGATTCATATTCCGCCTGTAGCTTTTTGACATCTGACAAAAGTAATGCCATATTTTGATCCACTTTTTCATAAAAAGATAGCAACAATGCAATATTCTCTAAAATGATCTTTTGCGAACCGATCGTTTCTTTTAACTCTGTATTCCCCAGGTCCTGCATGGCTACCTGGCAAGTAATGTGCATGGCTTCGAGCCACCCGCCGGTAAGGAGTAGCACACTCAGGTTAGCCCTGTTCTGTTCCTGCAAATAGCTGTTAATACTGTTGAAATTCTGTGTTGTAATTAACAGCAGGGAGTCTAAGTTTTTACTGTTCGTGGCTAACCTGCCAATGGTCTCGATATCAAAAAATTGTCCGATGCTAAGGCCATCGGCCAATTCTTTGATCGAACTCATATAATCAAGTCCGTCTTGATTTTGCTCATAGATATTCGTATACCCTAGGTCAGTGCCATAGATCCCCAAATTCAGCGCTTTTTGGTAGTTACTGTTATATTTAGAGATATTGTCAGGGCTATTTAACAAAGTTTTATCGTAGCGAGTACCCGACTGCTTGAGTAATACGGAGATCTCAAGAGGGGATGGGATCTGCTGTAACACGCTGCTGATGACCTCTTCGGAAATAGCGGGTCCTTCTACAGCAGTTGAGTCCAGTGTTTCGAGGAATGCCTGCTCATCGGGTTTATTTCCTGGACCACAGGCAGCAACGAAGACAAAAAACAATCCAAAAATTGAATTCCTCATATTAAAAAGTTTTGTGATTTTAACAAAAATATAAATTCGAGCATCTATAACAAACATAATTTTTGATTCAGCGAAGTCCTTGGATCGCGTGCTCTATGACTTTTTGCCCAATTTGATTTTACCAAAGGCAGACAAACCTTTACCTAAAAGCTCGTAATAAAGTGCGAGATACAAAAGCACTGTCATGAGCCAGATCACCGCGATATTGAACGCAAAAGTGCCGACATAATTTCCAAAAAGGTTTTTCTGTGGGGCAAAAAAATGGGCACGATAATCCATGACCCCGTTAGGCTCAGGATCATTGAATATGGGGTTGTACTGCTGTATCAGCTTACCTCTATACTCTGTTATACGGTCGGTCTCGTTCACATTTTTCACAAGATCCGCTAGGCTTTCATTGAAATAATTATCCTTGTACTCGTTCAAATCGTAATCGTAAGACGGGTTACTTTCAAAAAAGGTCACCATCTTATCACGTTTTACTACGGTTTGGTTATAAATGTCTTGATTATACTTTTTGAAGGCGGTAAGGTAACTCTCAAGGGCCTTGTCCACATTAGGATTGTAAGTGGCGACGCTAAGATCGTCAACATTAATGCTTTCCAGCCCTTCCTTGAATGTGGCTTTGCCCAGCTCTGTTTTAATGATGTTGAGATCTTTATCGATGATCTTCTTCAAGGAGTCGTCGGCATTTTTGTAATTGGCGAAAATGAATTGCCGCTTTTTTTTCAGTTCTTCTGCCAAGTATGCGGCATTAAAATCAGCGATTGCCTCTTGCTTTTCGAAATTATAATAAGGCTCCTGGAAGGGATTATTCTTAAACTGGTACACGGCCATAGCTTCATACGCCCATCGAGAAGCCATCATGTCGGCGACGATAGGTACCTTGCCTTTGGTACTCAGTACATTATTAAGTTTATCAAAGCTGAACAGCAGACCACTCAGGATCATCTGGGGAATGAGCAATAAGGGGATCATCACATACACGGTGACGGCACTCTTAAAGGCGCTCGAGATATTTAAGCCTAAGACATTAGCAAAGCAGGAACAAGTAAAAAGTACGAGCCAGAATGCCAGCGTCATTCCCTTGATCTCTAAGAGAGAATGACCGATAATTACAAATGAGAGCGTCTGTATAGCGGAGAGTAAAAATAGAATCCCAAGCTTAGACACGAGGTACGAATTCCAACTGAGATTAAGGAAGGATTCCCTTTTCAGGATCTTTCGATCGCGTATGATCTCTTCCGCACTGACGGTAAGTCCCATGAATAAGGCTACGATAATACTCATCAGCATAAAGGCAGGAATATTCTCGTTGAACCTGAAAATGTACTCGTCGCTGTAAGGGGAGCTTTTATATCGAATAATAAACGCCAGGATAAGGGCCAGGAGGGGGGCCTCCAGCATATTAATGAGCATATACTGGCGATTACTTATTTTACTAAAGAAGTCACGGGCAATAAAAATGGCAGACTGCTTCAAACGGTTAGGAATGTCCAGCGAATGAGGAGGCTCCTCGTTGACATCCTCTACCTTTTCTAAGACAAAATTCTCTTTGAAGCTTTCATTCCAGCCTTTAGGATTTACTTTTCTTTTATTCGTAAGCTGGCCGTATTCATCTACTACCTTGGCTTCTATGATATTGAATATCTGCTCGGGGTTTACATTACCGCAGGTCTCACACTGTCCTCTTTCACTGTCTACCTGGTTAGTTGCCTTTTTGAAATAGGTGACGGCAGCTACAGGATTGCCATAGAATACCGGGTAGCCCCCGGTGTCCATCATATACATTTTATCGAACATTTTATAGATGTCCGAAGAGGGCTGGTGAATGACCACGAAGATCAGTTTTCCTTTGAGGGATAATTCTTTGAGCAGGTCGATCACATTTTCCGAATCCCTGGAAGACAGCCCCGAGGTAGGCTCATCCACGAACATCACTGCCGGCTCGCGGATCAGTTCGAGGGCGATATTCAAGCGTTTACGTTGTCCGCCGCTGATCGTTTTATCCAGTACGCTCCCTACCCTTAAGTCTTTCCTTTGATCCAGCCCTAGGCTTTCTAATACCTCCATTACCCGCTTATCCAATTCTTCCTCTGAAAAATTGGCAAAACATAGCTTGGCGTTGTAGTACAGGTTTTGATATACCGTAAGCTCTTCGATCAGCAGGTCATCTTGTGACACGTACCCGATCACTCCATGGATACTATCCTTTTCTTTATGGATGTCGAAACCATTGATCTTAATGCTTCCCTTAGTGGGCTGTTCTATCCCCGCGAGTACATTGAGCAGCGTGGTTTTACCTGCCCCGCTGGCACCCATGATCCCGATCAGCTTCCCGGGCCCCTCTGAGATGTTCACATCGCGAAGCCCTAAGGCCCCGTTCTTGAACCGGAACTCCTCTATATCCGCGTTGAATGATAATTTTGTCGTTCTAAGGCCCTCGTTAAAAATAGTAATGAGGTCGCTGTAATAAATGGCAGCCCCCTGCGGAGTTTTGATCGTGCTGCCATGTGAGAAGAGGTATACACGATTGGTCAACATGATGAACCCGTTGAGTACAATCTCGTCGCTCCCCAAGTACTTGGTAAAGTACATGTCAACACTCTTTACCCGCAGGAATATGATATTACCGTCTACACCGCTGTGGTAATGTTTCGCACTTTCAGCTTCGTGATTTTCTCCTTGTTCCTTGGAGTTTACCAATAGGATATCTCCAAAGTCCAGGCCTTTGGTATCATCCTGTATCACGAAGCTTTCTATCAGCTTGTACTCGTCTTTAACGATGTTAAAGACTGTACTGATCGTATCGATGATCTCCATTCGCTGGGGTGTAAAATTCTTGTCAGAGCCTACTAGCTCTAAGATCTTGATCAGTACAACTACTTTTTGTTTCTGGGTGAGAGTTTTGTTTATTTTTTTACATAATCCCAGCGTTTTTACGGAGTCTCTTACCGAGGTGAGCTTTCTTTTCTTTTTTACGGGTTCGTCACCATTCTCTTCTTTTTCTTCGGCATATCCTGAGTATTTGTCATACAGGTCCAAGTATTCACTAACGGATTCTTGGTCCAATTCTTGTTTAAAAAAGCTGATGACAAACTGTCTTTCTTTTTCTGTAACACCACCATCTTGCTTGGTGATTATTGCAAAAAGTTGAGTCAGTGCCTTAAGAATTTCCTCACTCATGTAATCGTATGATGTTCTTTAACAGAACGTTAGTTTAAAAAATAAAAGAAAGCTATATAGGTTTAATACGTTTTGAATTCGAAAGGTATCTCCACTAATTCGGAAAATTCCTCACCGGCTTCTTCCATATCCTCGTCGTCTTCATGAAAATACCACATGATGGTGGTTCCGTCTATATCTTCTAGTGCTGATAATACATCCAAAATTAACTTGGACGAAGCTGTATTGAAGTATTCTAGTTTAAATACGAATTCCGTGGAGGGGTTGGTGTCGTTGGCATAGGCAGAGATCCAATCCAGTACCGGTTGGTAGAATTCGGCAGAATCCTCGGGGAGTGACCTTCCTGATATCTCAAAAATGCCGTTACCTTTGTCCAGGATGATTTTAGGAGTATCTTCAGTTCCTTCTAAATTTAATATTTCCATTTTAATGTTATTTAAAAAATCTTTTGGTGTTGTGTTTGATTAGCCTCTCGCAATAGATGATCTTAAGCAGAAAAATGAACTAGTACCATCAATCTCCACAAATTCATATTCCAATGGATTACCGGATTTACGTGCCATATCCACAAAACCGAGGCCCGCACCTCCTTTATCTGATATCTCGGTATTTTTGATGATGTCCTTGTAAAGGTTTTTCAAGCCGTCTTTGTCTAAACTATTTATATGATCAAGCCTTTCTGTTAGGTCATCCACACTATCTTTTTGAATGGGATTTCCTGACACGATGATATATTCATTCTCCTGCTTGCCTACCATAAAAATGGCGGAATGGTTATTCTTTACATCATCGGCATGTTTTACTATATTTTGTAAGCACTCCACCATCACATTGAACACCTTTCTCTTGGTGGTCGATTCTTCCCCCGAAGAGTCCATATTTCTTTCTGCCATAGCCAACACCGACTTGGTGATCTCTTGGGTAAATTCGCCTTCATAAACCAATATCAGGTGATTGTCTAACATGGTCTTGTGCAAATCGAAAATATACTTCATAAGTCTTGATTTAAATTTGATTTGTATCGTCTTGAATTCTCTTTTTGAAGATCATTGGATGTCACATACCCACTCCAAAATACGCATTTAATCCAAATGTCTAAAATTTTATACCTATTAATAAAACATCGTCAGTTTGTTTTTCTTCGCCTTTCCAATCCTCCCATTCTTTATCGAAAACCTTGTAAGCATCCTTCATGGGTTTCTTATGCAGGGTTTTTATAAGTTCTCTTGTACGCTTAGGACCGAATTTACGGTTTTCCGGCCCCCCGAACTGATCTGGGTACCCGTCTGAGCAGAAATAGATAGAGTCATCTTTTTCCAATTCAATGGTGAAGTTCGTGAAATTGGTCTGGTTTTTATAGATACCCCCACCTATGGCAAATTTGTTGCCTTTGATCTCTTCCATTTCGCCTTTTTTCATAATGTATAGCGGCCTGTGTGCCCCGGCAAATTCTACGGTCCTGGTCTTCGGATTGATCTTACACAGGGCAATGTCCATCCCGTCTTTTGTTTTAGAATCGTCCTGGTCCTGCCGCAGGGTAGTGGTCACCCCCTCATCCAATTGGTCCAAGATCAGCCCGGGGTTTGAGATCTTCCTACTGCGCACGATGTCGTTCAATAAGAAATACCCGATCAGCGAAAGCAGGGCACCGGGAACTCCATGACCCGTACAATCTACGGCTGCCATGTAGATGTCATCGCCCATTTGTACATACCAAGGGAAATCCCCGCTGACCACATCCTTAGGTTTATAAAGGATAAACGATGCGGGCAGCACTTTATTGATCACATTGTTATTCGGCAGGATGGCATTTTGGATCCGCTTGGCATAATTAATACTGTCGGCGATCTTTTTGTTTTTGTTTTGGATCTCCAGCTCGATCACCTTACGCTCGGTAATGTCATGCGAGACTACCAGTACCGATTCTAATTTTTCTTTTTCGTCAAATTCAGGGATAGCATTTACCTGCATAATACGATCGCCCATTTCCGAAGGGAAATCCATCTCCGTGGCTACTTTGCTGCTACTGCTATTGACCTGCTCCACGATCTCAAGCCACTTATCAAGGACTGCCTTGTTCAGGTCGAGCTCCTCAAACTGGTGATTAAGATAATTCGCCGGGTTCTTGCCTGTATATTCTTCAATTACAGGATTAATGTAGGAGATCGACCCGTTTTCAAGTCGTGTGATCAGGTCGGGAGAGTTTTCAGACAGGGCCTGCATTTTACTTCTCATGCGCTGCTCTTGCTCCGCCCTTCTACGTTCTGTAATGTCTCTCGAGTTAACAATGAGACCATGTATCGCCGTATTGGACATGAAGTTAGTCCCGGTGGATTCTATCCAAATGTAGTTCCCTTCCTTAGTGCGGTATTCGTACTGTATGGTCACTTGTTCATCGGGGTTGTCTTTCAAGCGCAGGAACATATCTTTGAAAGCCTCTTTAAATTCCTTGCCCACTTTATCCACATCGCTTACGCCCATCATTTCTTTCTGCGTGTAGCCCAAGATGGTTTCTACAGAAGGGCTGATGTAGCGTATGGTTTCGTCTTCTTCGTAGATCGTGATCACCTCCGAGGCATTTTCAAGCAGGAGCTGCATCCTGTTTTGAGTTTTGTTCACCTCTTCGATCTGTTCTTCCAGCTTGGTATTGGATTTTTGAAGCTCCTCCTGCGTAGCTTGCATCTCTTCGGCGTTTTGGCGCAGGATCTCTTGCTTCTCCTGTAGCTCGGAACTCATAGCCTGTGATTCTGCCAGCAGTTTCCGGGTGCGTTCGTTAACCTTGATGTTAAACACCGTCCTGGCCAATATCAGGCTGAGCTCTTCCACGAACTTCACCTTACCGCTGTCAAATTTTGTAAAGCCGGCGAATTCCAGTACCCCGTAGACTTTTTCATCCGTAATGAGCGGCACAAGGAGTATGGCCGTAGGCTTTTTGTCCCCAAGTATGCCAGAGGTAACGGTCACATAATCTTCCGGGATCTCCACTCGTAAGATCGTATCCATCTCCGCGGCAGCTTGGCCTACAAGCCCTTCGGCAAATTTAAAGTTGGATTGGAGATGTTTTTTCCTGTTGTAGGCAAAGCTCGACTTCATTTCTAAGTAAGTGGCGGTCTCATCGTCATTTACTACGTAGAAAGCCCCTTGTATCGCATCAATTTTGCCGATGATATAGTGGATAACTTCGTCGCCGAGTTTTTCCAACTCGTCGTGGGCTCTTAGTATTTCGCCTACCTCGGCTACTCCCGTTACGATCCAGTTCCTTTCCTTATCTCTTTTCTCACCTTCGATCAGGTTATCTCGCATACCTACCAGCGCATTTCCAAGGGCATCCTCTTCGCTAATGGGCTTAAAGTTAGCATCGAAGTTACCCTGGCCGATCTGCTGGGCGAACCGGGCCGTTTTTTTCAGTGTCTTTACCAAGTAGTTAACACTTTTGGCCATAAGGCCGATTTCATCGTCTGACCGTTGTTCTATTTTATCGGGAAGTACACCGTTACCTACCAATTCTAAAGTAGCCTTTAAGGAGTTTAGAGGGTTAGTGAGGTATCTTGAAAAGATCAAGGATATAAAAATGGCCAGTAGGAGCAATATGGCCCCAGCTATGGCATACTTCCAGGTAAGGCTTCCTATTTCTAGCAATATTTCGTCGTTATCAATTTTTGAAACGATGCCCCATTTTACCGTGGGAATATTCGCCCACGAGGCTTGTACCACTTCCCCCCGGTAGTCGGTGCTTATCCCTGCGCCCGGTTTTCCTGAAAGTGCCTGTTCAAAAATGCGCGCGGCTTGGTCCCCTTGGGTCATAAAATCCAACGCCCGGGTGGGATTATTCCTCGAGGGATTTACCAGGTTGATCTTTTTTGATATAGTATCGACCCGGGCCACTAGGACCTCGCCGGTCTGGCCCAGCCCGGTAGTATCCATAATGATATCGTATACTTCTGAAACTCGTATTTGAAAGAGTAACAAGGACTTGGTGCCGTCGTCATGGGAGATCGGGCTGCCGGCATACATGAGGTAACCGTCATCTTTTTTAACTACGTTGCTGAAGTAGGTGGACTTTGAAGCTTGGGAGACGGTCTTGCCGTCAGGATCATAAAAATTACTTCCTTGACCTTGAGAAGGATCGGTAGAATATTGGATCTTACCATCCTGCGCGGTCACAAGTACATTTTCATACCCGTAAATAGCTTTTACTTCGCCGATAAAGGCCGCAACGTCATAGCTGTTGGCAGGTGTGCTGGGGGTTTCAAATCCCATATCCTGCCCAAAATCACCAGCGTCATCTCCCCCGTCTATGGCAAAAGGGTCATCCATTGCGGGGGTGGCATCATCCGTAGCTACTGGCATAAAGTCGAACCCAGGGGCTCCCCCGGGAGCCGCCTGTTCTAAAGTGCCTTCTTTGATAGTATTGGTCTTGACCAGGAATTCTAAGTTTGCTTGTACCTGGTCGAAGTAGCTGTTGATCTTATCGGCACGGTGCTGGGTGACCACGGCCAGGTTTTCATTGTACCGGTCACGGATAGCCTGTTTACTCAATGTAAACGAGATATAACTAATGGCCAGCAAGGTGATGATCACCATTGCAATCACCAACCCGGTGATTTTAGTGCTTATTTTTAAACTCTTAAACATGCGTATTCGATGTTTTATGCTTCTTTATTTCCTTTTTTCGCAGTGGAGGGTTTAGCTTTTTTCGTGGCGGACCCCGTGGTGTCGCTGGCTAGTTGCTCCATCGTAATTTCAAAAGCTTTTTCTACACTCGCTACTATTCCCTTGTCAAAAGCCGTGAAGGAGGCGATCTCTACTACCCCGTAAAGTGTACTTTTAAGTTTGATCGGGAATATGAGTAAGTAATTTGGGGTAGAGCTTCCCAAGCCTGAAACTATTTTTATGTATCCATCAGGAATGTCGTCAATGTTTATACTCTTTTCTTCCGCCGCTGCCTGCCCTATGAGTCCTTCTCCAAACTCGAAGGTGGGTTTTTGAGTCTCCCCCAATGCCAAGGCATACGTAGCTTTCATTTCCAACTGCCTGACCCCGTGCTCTTTTTTAGCTATATAGAACGCCCCGATCCCAGCTTCTATCTCCTTGCATACCTCGTTCAGTACATCTTGGAGGAGTTTGTTTTCATCATTTTTCTCTCGTTTGACAATCTCACGTATGGTAGGGATATCTACATCACGAAAAGCTTCATCTTCGTTTTCTTCCGTGTCATCTGCACCTTTGCTTCCACTTTTTTTCTCCACGTAGATCACTTCCTGCGCTTTATTATTGAGCAGGAAGACCAAGCTGCCAAGCCCCAGAAGTAACGTAGCTATTACCGCCACGGTGAGCTTCAGGAAAGCAGGTTGGCCTGCTGGCAACTCACCCAGCCCTATGGCGCCAAGGGTGAGGAGTTCGTCTGGGAGGCTAAAGGTAACGTACGCTGCAACAATAGTACATACAATGTATAGCAATACGAGCACCAGGCCCAACTTTCGGTGGTTAAGCATCATTTAATGTATTGTTTATCAAGTTCTTTCAAAAACTGTACAATTTGGTCAATTTTCAACACATGATCAATATTCGTGTAGCCCATGGCTGCTTTCGGCATGGTATCGATCATACATTCCGAGGGCTCCTGTACAATGGTGAGCCCTCCACGATCTTTGATCCATTTCATTCCCAGTCCCCCGTCCCTGTTGGCCCCGGAAAGTAGGATACCTATGAGTTTGTCTCTATATACATAAGCGCTGGTGCCCAGGGTAATGTCTATCGCCGGCCTGGAATTATTGATCATTTCTTCAGTAGACAGGCTAAAGTAATGGCCCAGTTCTATAGAAAGGTGGTAGTTGGCCGGGGCCAGGTACACCTTGCCTTTTTTAATGCTCTCTTTATCGTGAGGTTCTGTCACTTCAGCAATACTTTTGATAGAAAGCGCCTCTACAAAGCCATTTCTTACATGTTTAAGACGGTGCAGACACATAATAATAGGAATTGGAAAGTGTTCGGGTAAGTTAGAGAGTATTTTTACAATGCCCTGGAAACTTCCGGCCGACCCCCCGATGACAATAGCTTTATATTTTTTATTAAATTTGAACTTACTCATTGCCTAGTCTCAAACTTCTCTCAGTCCTTTATTTTCTTATAAATCTTTTCTTCATTATTAACAACTATGAACTTATTGGCAATGTCACACCATATGAGAGATTCTTTGGAACCTATGGCCAGGTACCCGTATTTAAAAAGGCTTTCATGAAACTTTTTTAACACCTCGTTCTGCAGGGCTTGGTTAAAGTATATCATAACATTCCTGCATAGCACCAGGTCGAATTTATTGAATATCCCACCCTTGACCAGGTCATGTTTACGGAAAGATACATCCATCACCAGTGATTTATCCATCACCGCTTTTCCATTCACCTCCTGGTAGTAATCTTTAAGAGATCCGGTGCCCTGGAACCGGATATAATTTTTTTCGTTCAGGTCCATATTCTTGAGGTTGTAAGCGCCGGATTTGGCTCTTTCAAGAATATTGGTGTCTAAGTCTGTAGCTATGACCTGGACATTATGCAAGATATCCATTTCCTTAAGCAGTATGGCCATGGAGAATACCTCTTCGCCAGAAGAGCATCCCGCGTGCCATATCCTGATCTTTTGGTGGTTCAGGAGAATAGCAGGGATAATATCATCGCGTAACACGCGCCAAAAGGAAGGGTCACGGAACATCTCGGTGACATTGACCGTGATCTCGTTTAAAAACTCCTCCAAGAACTTGGGCTGACTTAGCTTTACGATCAAGCTATCAACAGTTAGGTTATATAGCTCGAGGATCCTTACGATACGCCTTTTAAAAGAAGACATCGCATAGTTTGTAAAGTCATAGCTATGTTTCGTCTTTATCAGCTCTGTTATCCTCCTAAGGTCTGCTATGTCAATGTCTTTCATGCTGTCGCGTTACTATTCTTATATTGTTTCTATACACTCTATACCCGTAAGGGCGCCTAGGTAAATTGCTACGATTATACCCAAGCTATGAAAATTAAACTTTCAGTGCCATTTTGACGCGCGGGCTGGATACTAGCGTCTACTTTTTGCCCGTCACCTTTTAAAACCAGGTCTTTTTTCCCAAAGGTGAGATCTATTTCTTCAAAAAATTCTCGTACGTTGCTCCCCGCTAAGCTGCCTTGTCCTGCCCCTAGCACTGACAAGGCCCGGTCATTGAACTCCCGGATCAACCCATGGGTATCACATGAGATAAAGCTGAATACAGAGTCTATAGCTCCCAACTTATTTTCTGCCTGTTTTATTTTTGAATTTAGCTGCTCCTGGGTCACTTCTAATTCTTCCATTTGTTGGCGGAGCATCACTTCTACCTCATCCAAGTCCTGGTGTTCTTCCTTGCCATTTGTCCTGCTGAATTCCGTGACAAGTTCTATGATCTTGGTCTCATCCTTAACGTTGACCAATGAAAAGCTCGACTGCATTTCTTTTTGCCCTTCCGAACGGGTCGTTTTTTTATACCATCCTTTGTGGGCTTTTCCTTCGTTTATACTTTCGAGCAGGGTAGGCTCCAAAGTAATACGTCTAAAGCCCATCTCCCTTAGTTCATCTTCAGAATATCCTAATTGAGAAGTGTAGCATGGATTGGCCTTGAGCAGTTGTCCTTCGATTGAAAATTCGGCTACCCCTACAGTGCTGTTGATGGCGGATTGCTGTGCAAAAAGCTCTTTTTCCGTTCTCGCCATTTCTTCTTGGGTAGCAGTGAGCTCCTCCATATTTTGTCGCATTTCCTCTTCTTGTGCCTGCATTTGCTCGGTCATGGACTGTGCGTCATCCAACAGTTGCTTGGTCTGCTGGTTAGTTTTTACGCCGGAGATGGTGGAGGATATGCTTTCTCCTAATTTCTCCACAAATTCAATTTCATAGTCACGGTACTCGTTGAAAGAGGCCAGTTCAATGATCCCGTAGATCTCATCGTTCAAAATGAGGGGTACAACCAGTATAGCCTTTGGATTGGCTCCTCCAAGCCCCGAGACTATCGTGATATAATCCTGTGGGATCTCGAGTAAGTAGGTGGTTTTCTTTTCCAGGAAGGTTTGCCCGACCAGGCCTTCACCCAGCCGGATCGTTTTTTGGTCATATTTCCTAGAATTAAAGGCATAGAGCGCTACAAGTTCAAGGTGCTTATTGTGTTCGTCGTCATCATTCAGTAGATAAAGCCCACCCTGGTTAGAGTTGGTGTATTCCACCAGTTTGGAAATAATTCCATTGCCAAGTTCCTCCACATCGGTTTCGTTGGACCGTAAGATGTCTACAAACTGGGTTAGACCTTCTGTGCTCCATTTCCTGGCGGCTTCTTGCTCTTGTACATTCTTTAGCTTATCGCGCATGGTAAGTAGCGCACCTTCCAGGCTATTTTCATTCACCTCGCTTTCATCCATCCCGGCAAGCTTCTCTTCTAGTTCGCCTTCGCCGATCTTTTGAACGAACGTAGTAGCATTTTTTAAGTTAGCGACAACGTTATTCAGTGTTTTAGCAATGTCTCCTAATTCATTCCCGAACGGATAGTCGTACCTTGCTTCCAAATCCCCATTACTGATCCTTGCGGCTGTATCGCCGATATGGTTAAGCGGGTTGAACAAATAGGTGGTTACAAGGTAAAACAGGCTTCCTATGGCGAGCAAATTAACGACCAGGAAAATGATCAATCCATTCCTGAGGTTTCTTTTCTCCTCTTTGCTATTGAGTACCAAAATCTCTACAAAAGAGTGACAATCTTTCAGTAGCGCATCATGAGAGTGGTTGATCTTGAGCAAGGACCCTTCCGGCGAGATAGTAGCCTCGATGGTCATGGTGGAATCCTGTGATGAGCTGCCACCATACAAAAAGATATCCAGGTCCTCGCGATACTTTTTCCAGGTGTCTTGCGCCTTGTTAAGTGCCATCATCTCCGCATCTTTCGCGGGACCTATCTTGGCATCGTATCCCGGGAGCAAGCCGCCATATTGAAACGTTTTAAAAATATCTTCCTGTTCTTCCACCAAGCCGAGGAGCACTGTTTTGAGGTGATCCTCACCATTAAAAATTTGATTGGCGAGAAGAGTGATACGCTGGGATAACATCCTGGTCTTACCAGCGACCTCAATCTTTTCCGATTCTTCTTGGAATGAAAGCCGGAAATGATTGATGAAGAAGAAATTAACAAAGGCCAAAAGCGTTAAGGCACCAAAGATAATGTAGGCCTGGTACTTTATCTTAAGGTTTCGGAAATCGAAGTTCATTTAAGCCTAGACGTTAAAAAAATAGTAGATCAACGAAATTACAATTTATTGCTTAATATTAAAGCTTTACTTTATCTATCTATAGATGGTCCCTTTCAAAACAAAATGGTAATAATATTTTTGAATTACGAGTAACCACCCATTCTCCTTGTTGAGATTGTAAGATAACTTGTATCGGGGATTTTTGTTTTAATTCATATTCTAAAAGTACCTGGCGGCAGATCCCACAAGGTGACACGGGTATAAAATGATCTTCATCACGCCGTTTGGCTACAGTGGCAATCGCTTTTATCACCCGGTCGGGTTGCTGTGAGGCTACATAGAAAAGGGCTACTCTTTCTGCACATAAACCTGCGGGATAGGAAGCATTCTCCTGGTTAGAGCCTGTGATCACCTGTCCGTCATCCAAGATCAATGCGGCGCCTACTTGGAAATTAGAATAAGGGCTATAGCTGGTTTGGGAGGCCTCCCTAGCCTTGTTTACTAAGTTTCGATGGGAGGGGTCAAGGAAGTCATCACTTTTGTAAATTTTGAAATCCTCAGTATGCATATTGAAACGGCATAACATTTAAAATGTGTGCAATATAATCATCATTATCGGTCCCTAAAATTTTATGTTCAATTAATGGCAATTAACCTTAGCTTTTCTCTTAATTTCGGGCGTTTAGTACCTCATCTATGAAGAAAATACTGGTATTGGGTGCGGGTCGGTCCACGTATTCCTTGATCAATTACCTTTTAGAACAGGCCGGGCAGCGGCAGTGGAAAGTCCGGGTAGGGGACCATTCCCTGGCCATGGCAGAAGAAAAATGTGGTGCCCATGAACTTGGAGAACCCTTTCGATTCGATGTCAACGATGAAGCGCAGCAGCGAAAAGAGATCGCCGCTGCTGACTTGGTCATATCTATGTTGCCGGCGGCGTTCCACCCATTGGTAGCCCAGCGATGTATAGAATATGGGGTAAATATGGTCACGGCTTCTTACGTGGCACCGGAAATGAGAACATTGGAGCAACAGGCGCGTGAAAAGGGGATCTTAATCCTCAATGAATGTGGCTTAGACCCGGGTATCGATCACATGTCGGCCATGAAAGTGATCGACCAGGTTCGCGAAAATGGCGGCGAACTAACAGCTTTTGAAACGTTTACAGGCGGCTTGCTCGCCCCGGGGAAAGATGAAAACCCATGGGAATACAAGTTCACCTGGAACCCTCGGAATGTCGTATTGGCCGGGCAAGGTATTGTGAAATTCGTACAGCAAAACAAATACAAATACATTCCTTACCACAAACTGTTCAGAAGGACAGAACAGGTATATGTACCTGGGCACGGGTACTTCGAAGGCTATGCCAATCGTGACTCATTAAAATACTTGGATGTATATGGGCTACAAGGCATTAAGACCCTTTACCGGGGTACATTCCGGAGGCCCGGGTTTTGCCGGGCATGGGATGTGTTTGTCCAGCTCGGGGCTACCGACGATTCTTACCTGGTGGAAGGTGTAGCACAAATGACCCACCGTGACTTTATCAACTCCTTCTTATCGTACAACCCTCACGATTCTGTTGAGCTAAAGCTGGCCCACTACCTGGGACTAGACCTGGAAGGGCCCGAAATGCACCGGCTCAAATGGATCGGTATGTTTGATCAAACAAGAATAGGACTGGAAAAAGGTACGCCGGCACAAATACTAGAACATATCCTTAAGAAAAAATGGACGCTGAAAGAGGAAGATCGTGATATGATCGTGATGTGGCATAAGTTTGAATACTTGGAAGAGGGGAAGGAAAAGGAGATACATAGCACACTGGTAGCTGTTGGAGATGACCCTGTCAACACTGCCATGTCCAAAACGGTAGGCTTGCCGGTTGGAATTGCCGCTAAGTTGTTATTAGAAGGTAAGATCAATGAAAAAGGGGTACATATACCTATCAAACGAGAGATCTATGATCCGATCCTACAAGAACTTTCCACATTGGGGTTTGAGATGATAGAAGAGCATAAAAAGTAAGGGGTGAAGTGCCCTTGAAATTAGCTTTGATAGTAAAACGTTTAATTTTGACAAGTTGAGCTATATTTTTTAGGATGTTTCGGGTAATGCCAGCCTCGCCATGAGCAGTATACGGGTTATTTTGTGGTTCTGAGCCCGGTTTTCATTTTCTTTTGCGTGCCCATGCCATAGGCATCCCTTCGGGGAAAGAAAACCAAACAAAAGAAAAGGGCGCCAGCAACCAAGCCCATTTTCCCCTCGATACGCCACTTGGATTCTCACCAATGCCCTAAATTATTCAATTGATCAAATTGACTCCTTGCCTAAGTTTTTCCATTCCCCACTATTTTCCTGGTTTCATATTCCAGGTGCCTGGTTTTTCCAAAAACCTGGCATCGATAACCATTGATCACTTCGATGTTATCCTGGGTAGTTTTGCTAATAGGCTTAGTGGACTTTAGTGCCTTTGCGTCTCGGCGGCGAAGCTTCCTCGGCTACCATTAGACTCCATGAATCACAAAGGGATCTTCTTTACCATTTTACCGGGTCCTTTTTTTAATCGAGTTCACGTTAATAACGTCAACAAGACATTTGCTTTAGAATTTTACTTCCCCTACTCCTGAAGCCTGCTGAGGCATAAGGCATTTGATCTTTGATCAAGATAGAGAGTTCGTTTTTTAGTTCGGGTACTTTTTTGCAGATATTGGCCAATACGGTCATGGCAAACACTTTTACAGCTACGGGCTGATCTTTGGACTCCAATAATCTGAAACTAATGTCGGCAGCTTCGCCTAAAAGCTCACCAGGAATATCCATGAACTGTAAGATACGCAGCGAGTTCCTCACCACGGCCACGTGCACCTCTTTTTTGAGATTCATGATCATAGGACCTATGTAAGGCTCCGCCAGCCCCGGGTACCGATCTGTACAATGACTGACTACCCATGCCGCGCGTTGGCAGGTGCGATATTCCCGGTCGAAAAAGAGATGCATTAATTCATCGAACTTTTCCGGGTTATTACCGATGTAATCAGCAATTTTTGTGACTTGCTGTTTTGAATGTTCCCTAAGAATTTCATCTTTGATGTTCATTGTTTGAATATAGCAGATCACATGGATATCGTACTATTGATAGTGGCTGGATTTTTCATCTTGGTAGGTATCCTGGGGTGTTTTTTGCCCGTGTTGCCGGGCCCGCCGCTCAGCTACGCGGGCTTATTGCTTATGCAACTCCAGTCGGAGGCGCCCTTTTCAACGAATTTCATGATCACCTGGCTCGTGATCGCTATTGTAGTCACAGCACTCGATTATGTGATTCCTGCCTATGGAACTAAACGCTACGGGGGGAGTAAATTGGGGGTGATCGGTACGTTTGTCGGGCTGGTGATGGGCTTATTCTTTACTCCTGTAGGGATTATTTTAGGACCATTGTTAGGCGCACTGGTGGGGGAGTACATCGCAGGAAAAGATTCAAAAGACGCTATGCGTGCGGCCTGGGGTTCGTTTGTCGGATTTTTGTTGGGCACGTTGGTCAAACTCACGGCCAGTTTGTTTATGGCTTACTACTATTTTTCAAATATTTTAGGGTAGGGCGCAAGTTTTTCATTTACACGTCATCTAAAGGGTAAGATCAAACAGATAGAAAAATGAAAAACTCAAAATTAATGATGGTATGTGTGCTGTCTTTGCTGATGGCCGGGACATTCCAGTTGTCACAGGCGCAAGATCGTGATGGGTCCAGAAGAGAGATGAGAGAAAAGAGAGGGCATGAGCGTACAGACCGCCTTAGCGCTATCCCTGGCCTCACCGAGGAACAACGCGAAAAGATCACGGGGCTACGAACGGCTATGCAAAAGGAAACTTTGCCGCTGAAGAATGAGCTTAGGGAAAAGCGGGCCAGGCTAAAAACACTTTCTACCGCCGAAAAGGCCAATATGAATGATATCAATCGCACTATCGATGAGATCGGTAACTTGCAGGCTCAAATGATGAAGGTACGTGCCGCTCATCACCAAAAAGTCAGGGCTGAATTGAACGAAGAGCAGCGATTGTTCTTTGATACACATATGGAGAAAGCAAAACATCACCGGCGACACCGTAGAATGGAGGGCTAAAGACTATAAATTGTCCACTAGGCATTGGAAGAACAAGACGTTATTCGCCAAGTAAAAGAGGGAAGCGAGGAGGCATTCAGGATCCTGGTGGACAATTATAAGGACAAAGTTTACAACCTTTGTTACGGTTATCTTAAAAATGAAGGAGATGCGGAGGACCTGGCACAGGAAGTTTTCGTGGAGGTATACCGATCGATAGGCCGCTTCAGGGAAAATGCCGGGTTAGGCACTTGGATCTACAGGATCACTGTGAACAAGTCATTGGAGACGCTCCGCAGGATGAAACGGCAAAAGCGATGGGCCTACATGTATTCCCTCTTTGGCATGGAAGATCGGTTAGAAGCTGTGCATAAAGATGAAGTGCACCCGGGAGTAAAATTGGAAAACCAGGAGAGAGCTACCTTACTGTTTTCGAAAATCGATGACTTACCCGGAAAGCAGAAGACAGCCTTTCTTCTTCACAAAATAGAAGGATTAAGTTACACGGAAATAGCAGGGGTCATGCAAACTACGGTTGCTTCTGTTGAATCTTTAATTCATCGGGCCAAGGTCAATTTGAGAAAGTCACTTTACCAGTATTATAAAAGTCAACAGTGATATGATGGATAAGCATGTAGACGAAGAAATAGAAAAAACGTTAGAGAGCCTAGATGGGATCGAACGGTTACAGGCAAAACCGTATTTCTACACCCGGCTGCAAACACGACTGGACCGGGCGGCAGCTAACCCTTTTCATTGGCAATGGGCGTTGGCGGGTATGTTGCTTATCCTTGCTCTTAACACGGTTGCTTACATTAAATTTTGGCCGGGTTCCACCGTTGATGAATACGCCATGGATCAACTGGTGGTAGAGTATAACCTGGAATGGCCTTCACTTTACTCGGATGTGGATGAATAGGTTAAAAAACACCAAGGTTTTAATAGGGATAATCATTGCCTTGGTGGTGATCAATATTGCTACGATCTCTTTCTTTTGGCTGGTCAGGCCGATGCCTTTTGAGAAAAATCGCGGCGATCAAAGTGACCACCGCGTTGAGCACTTCTTACAAAAAAGACTAGACCTTACCAAGGACCAAAGCCGGAGTTTCAGGGAGGAGCGGCACGATCATTTTATGGCTACGAAAGATTTAGTAAAAGGAATACGAAAAGATAGGAAAAGGCTAATGAAACTGCTGGCCCAGGACCCTAATTCTGCTGAAGTAGAGCAACTGATCAGCAAGATCTCGAGTACCCAGCTAGAATTAGAATGGGCTAGTTTTAAACATATGCAGAAGCTAAGGGGTTTTTGTAATGAAGCTCAACGTCCCAAGTTTGATAGTTTGGTATACAAAATCGTAGACAGGCTGGGGCACTCGCGCGAAAGAATGAAAAAAAGGCATAGAAAAAGACATTGAAATGAAAATATTTTTCACCTGTTGTTTGGCCTTCTGGTTGGGAACAGCACTGGCACAGGGTCCAGGGAGGCAAAGAGGACAACAGGGCTTCACCCCCAAAAAGCTAGTGGGTAAGGTGGTAGACAACGACAGCGGGCAACCCCTGGAGTACGCAAGCATTAGCCTGTTTGCCCAGCGCGACTCATCATTAGTTACCGGGGGGATCACCAATGCTAAAGGGCGTTTTTCCATAGACATACGTCCTGGCAGGTTTTATGCCTTGGTCCAATTCATTTCGTATCGTCAAAAAGTGATCAGAGGCATAGCCATTCGCCCGGGCGCAGAGGGATACGACATGGGTGAGATCCGGTTGGCAGCGGATGTGGAGACCCTCAATGAGGTGGTGGTCACCGCTGAGAAAGACCAAATGGAAATGACACTGGACAAGCGCGTATTCAATGTAGGAAAGGATTTGAGCAATTCCGGGCGCACCGCGGAGGATATTTTGGACAATGTGCCTTCCGTTTCGGTAGACCAAGACGGTAATGTCAGTTTAAGAGGCAGCGAAAACGTACGAATTCTCGTGGATGGCAAACCTTCCGGGCTGATTGGTATTAGCAGTAGCGATGGCCTCAGGCAGCTTCAAGGCGATATCATTGAGAGTATCGAGGTAGTGACGAATCCTTCCGCACGCTATGATGCCGAAGGGAATGCGGGGATCATCAATATAATACTCAAAAAGGATCGTGAAAGCGGTTTGAATGGCTCGTTTACCTTGGATACAGGTTATCCTAACAATCAAGGTGCATCTGGAAATTTTAATTTTAGGCAAAAGCAGGTCAACTTTTTTGGTAATTATGGCTTTCGTTACCGTGAAAGTCCCGGCAATGCATCAAGCTTCCAGCGCTTTTTTTCCGACGAAGGCACTGCCATTACTGACCAGGATACTGATTTTACCCGTGGAGGATTCTCCAATAATTTTAGAGTAGGCGCGGAATGGCTAATCGATGAAAGCAGTAGCCTTTCGGGTGCTTTCCTTTACCGGGTATCGGATGGTATCAATGATCGGGATACCCGCTACCGTGATTTTGACGTAACGAATGCCTTGGTTTCGGAGACATTGAGAGTAGAGGAAGAAGACGAGGAAGACACTAACTTGGAATATTCGCTGGGCTACAGCAAGAATTTCAAAAAGAAAGGGCAGAAGCTTACCGCTGACATCCAATACCGCGACAATTCGGAAATAGAAAAGGCAGATATTGTAGAAACACTCGTCTTTTCTATAGACAATGATGCTGACCTGCCTCCTAGCCAGCGGTCTGACAACCGGGAAGGAGAAACCAGCTGGCTGGTCCAGGCTGACTATGTCCATCCCTTAGGAGGTTTCAAAAGCTTTGAAGTGGGATATCGTGCTAACCTGCGCAACTTGTCTAACGATTACTTAGTAGAGACCTTGACAGGTGAAGGATGGATCAACGAAACAGCGCTTAGTAACAACTTCCGGTACGATGAAGATGTACACGCTGCCTATGCGATCTACAGTGACAAATTTGAGAAGATATCCTACCAGCTAGGGCTACGGGTAGAGGCTACCGATATTAACATCGAGCTACTACAGACGGATGAAAGCTTTCCTAAGAGCTATACTAATCTTTTTCCCAGTGCATTTTTTACTTACACTATCCGCGAGGGTAATTCATTGCAAGCGAGCTACAGCCGGAGGATCCGCAGGCCAAGATCTAGGAGCCTGAATCCCTTCCCGTTCACCATTGGGGATAACAGGAACCTAAGGACGGGTAACCCCGACTTGGATCCCACCTTTACAGACTCTTACGAAATGGGGTATCTAAGAACCTGGAAAAAAGCGACCTTGTTTTCCAGCATCTATTACCGGAGAACGGAAGGAGTAGTTCAGCGCATTACCACGCGAATGGATTCGGTGAATATCTCCATGCCCGTAAACCTTTCCATTGAAAATGCTTATGGGTTCGAGTTCAACTATTCTCATGAGCTTACCAGCTGGTGGAGGGTGAATGGAAATGCCAATTTATACCGGGCAGTAATTGACGGTGGTGCTTCAGACCAGGAACTGGATAGTGATACTTACACGCTCAACACCCGGTTGAACTCACGGATAACACTTTGGAACAAGCTGGAATCGCAGGTCAATTTCAGGTACCGTGCCCCGGAAGTGCGCCCGCAAGGAGATCGCAGGTCTTTTTATATGCTTGACCTGGGCTGGAGTATGAATGCCTTCGATAAGAAAGGCACCTTCGTATTCAATATCCGGGATGTGTTTAACACGGGGATATACCGGTATACTACAGTGGATGAAGACTTTGATTTTGATTCGGAATTTCAGCGCAGGGTCCGTTCTTACACGTTGAGCTTCACTTACCGGATCAATCAAAAGCCCGCCCGGCGTGATCGCGAACGAAGAAATAGGGAAGGTGGGGATAATTTCGAGGACGATTTTTAGATGAGTAATTTCCCGTCCATACGCCACTTGAATTTTCAATGGTGCCTACATCGTAATTCACACACAGGGCGTTATGGCCTCACAGAATTCGACAGGCCTAATTTAGGCCTGTCGAAAAGATCGTTAGATCTTCCTAGGAATATTTCTTAAGCATAATACCATTGACCGTTCCGGTTGACCACCTGGTACCAGCGGGTACCATTGCGGCCATTTCCATACCAATACCACAAGTCATTGTATCGATAGACACGCAGCCCATCTATGGTATACCATTGGCCGTTGATGTATTCTTCCTCGCCACCTCCATTGCCGGTGCCCGGGTACATGATAGCGATCCCGGCTTTATCATCACTAGAAAGGCCATTTCTTTGAGAGCTGTATAAACTTCCATTTTTGCGTGTTATGGTAGGGTTCCCATTCCTGGAAAAGGAATAAGGTCCGTACATCATGATGGATCCGAAATCCAACGTATTCGTGTAATCTTCACCATCTCTCCCTCTTTCTACGTAGGTCCTGAAGTTGTTTTCCCTCCCTGGTTGTATGTTCTCAAAAAGAATGTTTACAAAATTGTCCCTATCCGCGCGTGATTGCTCGTGGTAGAGTCCTACCGCATGACCGATCTCGTGGATCGTATTCCCGGTACTGCAGCCGTTGGCTAGGTTAATGGATTGCCTACCCCCGATCCGTCCTACATAGGAAGAACATCCGCTCCCGGGACGGAAATAGATATAGTCATTTTGGGTGGTACGTTCTACGAACCTGAGTGCGGTGTTAGCTTCCCAATGTGCAATGGCATCCCTGGCCCGGCGTTGGTTAGGGAGATCCGGGGCAATCTCATAATAAACCGTGTTATTGGACCACCTACCTCGTGTTCTGCCCGTACTTTCCGTAGTAGGACCCGTGGTTTCCGGGGGAGGTACAAAAGATAATTGTTCTGCGGGTATTTGCATGTCTCCTTGGAAGATGTACTCGCCATTTACAAATTCAAGTTCCACTTTTTGCCCCAAGTAATAAGCAGTTACTACTTTACCTTTAGCATAAGGCTGGGCCAACTCTCCTTGTTCAAAACTCACTTTGGGATCTGCCACTGGGTCCAGTGCGGACTCATTGTTACAGGCTGATGCAAACAAAATTGCAAGAATTGCGATTGCATTGATCGTTCTCATTTTGGGTTTAGGGTTTATATTGAATAATTGATTTACGAATGCAATCTTAATAGAAAAATCACCCCTGTTAAGTGAATGTTGACCTATAACATTACTCATAAAAGAATTTCAAAAGAATGCAGAGCTAGGGTGTTTAAAGAATAAATCAGCGCTTTGTCTTAAGTACTTTGGCAAGCTTTGGAAACATGATTTTGAGAGAAATTGCCTTTATGTGCTCAATAAGAAAATATATAAAAACCAGGGCCTCATCGACCCAGGGGGTTGCCTACCGTACTACCCCCCTGTGAAATGATATTTTGAACTTATATTACATCTGTAAGCCCAATGTTCATGACAAGCATATGAAAATCTTTCAGTTATTTGTCTTCCATAACGGTTCTTTCCAGGTGGAGTACTTTCGACTTTTGTTGGCTACCTGCTATGAATTGAAGCCCGAGCGCCAGTACTGTTAGTTGGTTTATTTTAATCAGCGCCAGTACTGTTAGTTGGTTTATTTTAATCCAGGGAAAGCCCTGCTCTTGTAACAGTCCAGGAGTAATTCCTTGTTCTACAGGCTTCTTATAGCATAAAAAGTAAATTATAAATTAATTATATTATCTATAATTCTCTAATTATTAAATATTTATAATGTAATGTAATTGAAAATGCAATTTTTTTGAAGCAACAATATTGCATTTAAAAAAAATAATATTAGCTTGACACCAAATTTTATAACCTAAATCAATAACAATTATGCTTACTTACAAACATTTCTTGGCGTTTCTCGCCGTGGGATTTCTGGTGTTCTCTTGCTCAGAAAGCTCGGAAGTTATCAGTGACCAAGAGGAGTTATCTAAAGATGTGATTTCAGACCAGTATATTGTCGTTTTTGACGAAGGGGCAATTTCTACTGGACGAGCTTCTGAACCCCAGTTTGTTGATAGGGGTGAGAAAATGAGGTATACTGCGTCACGTATTGCCCAAGTAAACAACCAGATCGACGGCTTTTTGGAAGAGGGGATCCTAGATGCCGGGCAAGTACAAGGGCGTTATACTTCGATTTTTGCAGGGTTCACAGCTACTTTATCGAGTGATGAGGTGAGCCGACTCGAAAGTGATCCTAGGGTTGCTATTGTAGAACAAGATAGAATGATCACCCTGGATGTAGAAGTAGAACAGGTATTCACTGCAGAGGAGTTTGAAAAAGATCGCCCCGGTGGTAGAACACAAGCCCAAACCACTACTTGCGCTATTAACAATGCAGGAGGCTTTACGAATGGGGCTGGATCGAATACATTTTTATGGATTGTAGATACCGGTATTGACTTGGATCATCCAGATCTGAACGTAAATACTCAATTTTCAAGGGCCTTTCGTGACGGCAACCCGGATGATTCCAACGGTCATGGCACTCACGTTGCCGGTATAGCTGCCGCGGTAAATAATTCCATTGGTGTTGTTGGGGTTTCTGCAGGGGCACAAGTAGTTGCCATAGATGTGTTGGGTTCTGGCTCGGCGCCCACTTCTACCATCATTAATGGTATGGATTTCATTGCTGCTAATGATATTGCAGGAGATGTAGTGAACATGAGCTTGGGGCCAAGGAACCGTACCGGGTGTTCAAGCGGAAGTTCTTATCGTTTGGCGCTGGAAAGGCTCAATGACCAATCAAGGGTAGCGTTGGCCGCTGGGAATTCTGCGGATAACGCAGCCTTTTATGATCCTGCTTGCCAGAACTTGACTGGTGTGTATACCGTGGCTTCTATGACCTGCAGCGGTGCGTTTTCATCTTTCTCTAACTTTGGTACCCCACCGGTAGACTGGATTGCTACAGGGAGTAGTGTTACTTCTACTTACCGGGGTGGGAGATATGCAACCCTCAGCGGTACGTCCATGGCCTCACCTGTAGTAGCAGGAATATTGCATAGTAGAAATAGCGCGCCTGTGCAGTGTGGCTCGGTTTCCTATCGCGGACAATCCTATAGGATAGCTTGTAGATAGTCCCCGGATTAATTTACATTTTAGATAACTATAAATGGCCTGTCTCTCGAGACAGGCCATTTATATATTACGTTCAAAAAGTTTCTTGGAATTATTTCGGCAACATCAGTTTTTACTCATATAACGGGTTGTTCATTTTAACCTTGTTTTTTTTAAAGCCACGTAAAAGCTCCTTAATCGATGATCATCAACCTCTTTGTAACTACAGCTTGGTTAATAGTAAACTTCAGGATGTATTGTCCCCTTCCTAGGGTCGAGAGGTCTAGCTGGGTATTGTAGAAGTTCCCGCTAAGCTCGATAGTTTTCATGACCATACCTGATGCATTGTAAACGCTGACCGAACCTTCATCTACAGCAGGCCCACTGAAGTTCAACGTGATCATCCCTTTGGAAGGATTAGGATAAAAATGAAAACTCTCCTCACTAATGGTGGTAACGGAGATCACAGGGGAGTACTCAAAACCCCCGTCATAGTCAATTTGCTTAAGGCGGTAGTAGTTGATGCCGGCCTTGGGGCTGCGATCTTCAAAGGTGTAATCAAGGATCGATACACTATTTCCGGCTCCCTCTATTTCTCCTATTACTTCGTAGTCTATCCCATTGATGCTATGCTGTACTTCGAAATAGTCGTTGTTCTGTTCGGTAGCGGTTGACCAGTCCAGTTGGGTACTTCCGTTTTCATAACGTCCTTCGAAGCCTAGCAATTCTACTGGGAGTACCAGCGAAGTGAAATCGAAAGATACGCGATTGCCTCCGCCATTTTCATAATACTCGAGTACAAGATCATAGGTGCCATCCAGGTTCACGGTGGTAGAATTGGTCCTGTATCCATGGTCCCTGTAATCATCTATGATATACGTAGCGCCACCGTCTAAACTCAAACGAACGCCGTCATCAGCCCCAACAGTGAAGGTATAATCCCCGGGGGCAAAATTTCTTTGCATTTTGAAACGTACGGAAAAAGTCTCGGTGTAAATATCACATCCATTAAGTGACATTGTAGTGCGGCTCCCCCCAAAGTCTTCATCGAAAGTTACATTTTCTGCTATGGTGCCATGATAGGCATTGCTTGAGAAGTTATTGACACCATCATATACGTAACCGATCCAAGATCCTGCTCCATAGCTTGTTTGGTCGCCCGCTGCCATGGTCACGTCCACTGTGATCACATTTGAAGCCAGTGTTGTAGACCCATCGGTTGCTAAGCGCTGGAAGTATGTGGTATTAGTAAGCCCGGCAGGAGGATCATATGAGGTTGCAGTAGCACCGGCAATGTTCGTGAAATTGATATTGTCAGTAGAGGACTGCCACTGGTAGCTTATTGAACTGCCACAGATCAAGGCGTTTTGATTACTGGTAATGATCGTCGGGTCTACGGCACTGCTACTGCAATAGCTTTGATCACCTTCGATAGAGCCTGCAAAAGAAGACCCAACATAGGTATAGTTGAAAGATACCCTATTGGCAGAGCCATTTTCATAATACTCCAACACAAGGTCATAAGTACCGTCCAGGGTGATGCGTTCGGTATACGTTCGGTATCCTTGTAGTACATAGCCGTCGATTACGTACGTGGTTCCACCATCGATACTTAAACGCACCCCGTCATCTCCCCCTATGGTGAAATCATACACTCCACAGGCAAAGGTTTGCTGCATTTTAAAACGTACGGTAAAGGTTTCAGTGTAAATGTCGCAGCCGTTTACAGCGGCAGTCGTAAAAGAGCCCCCAAAGTTCTCATCGAAAGTTTCGGTTTCTGTAATAAAACCACGATAATCGCTGCTTGAATAGTTGTCTGCGCCGTCGTATACATAACCGATCCACGATCCTGCGCCATAGCTGGTTTCATCACCTTGGGGGGTGTTTATGGTAACGGTAACTACATTTGAGGTCAACGTATTCGTGCCGTCCGTGGCTTGACGTCGATAGTATGTGGTTTGAGTTAATCCCGAAGGCGCGTCGTAAGAGGCAGAGGTTGCACCGGCGATGTTTGAAAAGGTAATGTTATCCGTTGAAGATTGCCACTGGTAGCTTACAGTACTCCCGCATACTGCTGCATCTCTCACGTTGTTAAAAGCCGCTGGGTCAATCGTGGCACCCCCGCAAAAAGTTTGGTCTCCCGAGATAGTCCCGGCATAAGCGTTGCCTACATAGTTGTAATCAAATGAAACCCGGTTTTGCCCATTGTTTTCGTAGTACTCCAAGACCATGTCATAAGTGCCTTCTAAAAATACTCTTTCAGTATAGGTAGTGTAGGCTTGTAGAAAATATGAATCAATGATGAAAGTGGCGCCTCCGTCCAGGCTCAAGCGTACGCCGTCATCTCCACCTATGGTAATGTCGTATGCCCCGCAGGCAAAAGTCTGCTGCATTTTGTAACGAACCGTAAAGGTTTCTGCGGTAACGTCACATCCATTAACAGTGAATGTGGCCGTGTTCCCTCCAAAATCTTGATCAAACTTTTCGAGCTCGCTGACATATCCTTGGTAATTATTGCTATCGAAAGTATTCGCCCCGTCGTACACATAACCGATCCACGATCCTGCGCCATAGCTGACCTCGTCACCCTGCGCTGTAGAACATTGAGCTTGAATATCTGCCCAGCTCATTAAAAGTACCAAAAGTATTCCCGTTATCCGTCCCATAATTCCTAACTTTTGCTTCAAATTTAGGCACTGGATAGCGTCGAATAAATCCGCTCAAACTTGTATTTTTTTTAGGTACTTTTGCGTAGGTATGGAATTTTCGATTGAAAAAACACGTAGATAAAAACATGTAAATAATTGATTTTCAATTATTTACATGTTTTTGAAAACGTTGGCATGAGAAAACTATGATTTCCTCGAAAATAAAATAATAGGATTTTAACAGTCCCTAGTATAAATCACTTAGCGGGCATAGGCTATACTACGTACACCATGGCCCAAAAAGCTACGACACGCCTTTTTTTCCTTGTTACAGGTTTTCCAGTACCCAGTTTGTCATGAGGGTGAAGAGGTGAGGCCTGGCGCCATCGCGGTAGATGCCGTGTGCTCGATCCGGGTAATAAAACGAATCGAATTGTTTTCCCTCGGCAATTAATTTGTTTTGGAGTACAACAGCATTCTGGAAATGTACGTTATCGTCACCGGTGCCATGAATGAGTAGATAGTTGCCCTCCAGTTTTTGTGAATGACTTACCGGCGAGTTATCGTCGTATCCCGAACCGTTGTCCTGCGGCTTGGCCATATAACGCTCGGTGTAGATGGTGTCATAAAATCTCCAATTCGTGACAGGCGCCACGGCGATAGCCGCCTTAAACAGTCCTTCACCTTTAAACATAGCCAGTGATGACATGTATCCTCCATAGCTCCAGCCCCAGATGCCTATCCTGGATCCATCTACGTACGGCAGGCCGTCCAGGTACTTGGCACCGGCAATATGGTCTTGCGATTCAAACTTGCCTAGCTCCTTGTAGGTCATTTTTTTAAACTTTTCTCCCCGGCCCCCGGTGCCCCTAGGGTCTATCACCGCAATAATATATCCTTTCTGTGCCAGCATCTGGTGCCAATAATCGTTAGAGCCGCTGGCATAGTTCATTCGTACCATCTGTGAACCGGGCCCGCTATACTGGAAGACCAGCACGGGGTATTGGTTAGAATCGTTGAAACCCGGGGGCTTGATCATATACCCGTTCAGGTCTGTACCATCGACGGTCTTGAAAGTGAAAAATTCCCGCGGAGATAATGAATACTTTTCTAACCTACTTCTCAATTCGGAATTATCTTCCAATACTTTCACCCGCTCGTTCTTTTTGGTGCTGGAAAGGCTCACGATGGAAGGCTGGCTGGGACTACTGTGGCTATCAATGTAATACTTAGTATCACTGCTCATATTAATATCATGCCACCCTTGCTCCCCTCTTAGGGTCTTTTTGCCTTTACCTTGGATATCAATAACGTAAAACTGCCTTTGCAGGGGAGACATCTCCGTAGAGGTAAAGTAAACCTTGGCTTTCCTGCCACTTTCATCGATCCCCTCGAGTGAGGATACTTCCCACCGGCCCGTGGTGATCGGGTTTACAAGTTTTCCTTCTACCGTGTATAAATACAAGTGCTTATACCCACTCCGCTCACTGGCGTGAAGAAAGTGCTTCCCATCTTTTAGATAGGTGAGTTCATCCACAAAATCGATATCTATGTATCGCTGATTCTTTTCGCTAAGGACAACATTTACGCTACCATCCGTGGAAGATACATGCAGGATGTCCAGTTGGTTTTGAAGGCGGGTCAGGCGTACAAGGGAAAATTGTGTAGGGGACTGCGTACGCTTGATCCGGGCGATGTAATATTCTTGGTCGTTCCCTAAGTCTACCGGTGTTTTTTTCCTAGAGGCCAGGTCATAGAGGGTGGCGGTTACTTTTGCATTGTCTTCCCCGGCTTTGGGATACTTAAAGCGATAGTCTTCCGGGTAGAGCTGCCCGTTCCTCCATACTTGCATATTATATTCTCTTACTTTGCTTTCATCGAAAGTGAGATAAAAGAGACTTTTACCATCGCCGCTCCATTCAAACGCCCGTGTGAAGGATAGCTCTTCTTCATACACCCAATCCGTGCTGCCGTTGATGATATGGTTAAATTTACCGTCGTCCGTTACCCTCACCTCGGACATATCGGTGATATTGACATAAAACAGGTCGTTATCGCGTGTAAAAGCGACCTTAGTGCCATTGGGAGAAAACCTGGCATAGGATTGCTTCCCCCCGTTAGATAACTTTTTTAGATCGTTGTTTTCCAGGTCGTAGACATAAAATTCAGCCCGGTAGGAACGCCGGTAGATGGATTCCCGCTCGGTCATGAGGAGTAGCTTGCTTTCATCTTCGCTGAAACTGTAGCTAGAAAAACTGATCGAGGGTTGCAGGTTAGCTCCTTTCAAGATCGTCTCTACTTGCTCCCCCGTGGTCACATCATACTTCACGATGTCATTACCTTGCTGGGCGCTGTAGTATCGGCCGTCCTTCATCCAGTTGATCCCACGCACCGATTTTTGCCGGAAGGTGCCCTTTTCGTAAATATCGGAAATAGTGATGTCCTGTTGGCCCCATACGGAAAAAGAGGCCATGGTCAATAGAATTGCAAAAAGGTTTTTCATAGTGACGTGTTTCGCTTAGTTGTGTGATCAGCGAAAATAATGAAAGCCACTTAAAAAAACCGAACCGCTGGTAATAAGTAGAAGCGATTCATGCATCACCACCACTCAAAAGCTGGCGTAATTCTGCTTGCAAATGGATACCCTTGTCCAAGGCATACCATTTATGAAGATCATCGTTGTAATTCTCCCCCTTTGCCAATAAGTCCATTACGATTTCTTGGGCAGGTTTTGGCCTTGGTCCCCAAGTGCCGGTGACCTGTAGCGTATTATCTAATTGGATCACTTTGGGGATGGAACGGGACCCATTGGTCAAAAAAGTATCCATTAATTCCAGGTTCTCATCCCGGAATACCAATTTCATATCAATTTTACCTCCCGAGGCTTCCGCGATCTTTTGCAGTAGGGCTACCGATTGCGCGGCATCACCACACCAATGCTCTGTAATAACAAGCCAATGTATTTTGGAAGGTAGCGTTTGGATCGTAGCTTGTAATTCATCCGATAGGACAACGGTTTTCAATCCTCGCTTGAGGCGCTGTAAGTTGATAGGGAGATACTCGGCATATTTGATCTCTTCCGTGGTTCCACTCTTAAGTTTTTCTACCGTAGTGGTTAATGCTTCCAGGTACTGGTCAAAGCCAATACCACGGCCTAGGTAATGCTCGAATTGGGCGGGCGATAGTGATGCTATATTTGATTCCATAAACGTATTAAAAGGTTCTGTATTTTTAACAGTGATATCCCCGCTTTGATTCGTGTCCCAAGCTAAATTTTAATGGGTGTCACGCATCAGACAGTTTGAGCATACGAAAAGACAACAAAAAAACTACCAATAAGATAATAGCAGTCAGGTAAAAGGTAGAAGGACCTATGACCCCATACATGTATCCCCCTAAAATGAGCCCTACAATACTGGCCAGGCTGCCTGAGCTATTAGCAACCCCCTGCACAGATCCTTGTTGCTTTTCTCCCCCCACTTTTGAAAGTATACTTAGGTAGGAAGGCCACATCAGCCCATTGCCCAAAGCGAATAAGAAAGCTGCCGTGTAAATAAGCACCTCGCTACCCGTGGCCATCAGGCAAAAATTGATCACTAGCATAATACTTCCGAACAGAACGAGTTGGGCATCTGAAATTCTCTTTGATAAATAGCTTAGCAAGGGCCCTTGCACAACGATCATCAAACCGCTGAGAAAGGAAAAGAAAATGCCGAGCTGTAAGGAGTTCCAAGAGAGCTGTTTTAAGGCATGCATCGGGAACGAGGCGTAGAAAAAGCTGAAGCCTAAAAAAGTTAGAAAGTATATGATCAACATGAAAAAGACATGCGGTATCTTAAAAACACCGGGCGTATTGGTGTCTTCACATTTTTTCATTTTGTAACACTCTTTATGCTCAAAGCTGAAGATCCGCTTAATGCTGAACCGTGTCCTGGGCTCTACCAGGTCCGTCTTGGACTCTGGGAGCTGGAACCATATCAGGCATACGGCTATTGACGAGATCAGGATAGCCGCTAGTACAGGGATGGTTTCACCATATTCCGTAGAGCCTAGCAAACCGGCTAGGGCAGGTCCAATGATAAAGCCCAAACTGGAAGACATAGCCATTTTTCCAAAATTAGCTTTGCGATTTTCATCATTGGAGATGTCTGATAGATAGGCGTTAGCAACAGAAACGTTACCGCCGGTAAGCCCATCGAGTGCCCGGGCAATAAAAAGAAAGACCAACGGCACGGTAATGCCAAACACTCCTAATGTGGAAGAATCTACTTCGAACAGGGCATTGACCGGGAGATATAATGCCGTCAAGAAGATGAACCAGGCCAATAAAGTGCCCACCTGGCTCACCAGCAAGATCTTTCGCCTGCCAAACTTATCGGACCACCTGCCCAGCACAGGAGCCCCGAAGAATTGGAAGGCAGGATAAATAGATCCCAGTACGCCATAAATGAATTCATTCCCACCAAACCGGTTCACAAGGAACACGAGGAAAGGCATAATGATACTATAACCTAGCATGCCAATAAAATTGACAGAAAGGACCGGCAGTAAAGAGATTGGTTTTGAACTAGCAGTTTCCATGTGCAATCGTGCTAAATAGTAAAAGTATCCAAATGATCCTGCCCAGGAAATGAAACACTGAAATAAAATAATAGGAGTAAATGCAGTATCCACCCGCAAGTCTCGGGGAGTGAGTTCTACCAAGAAAGTCGGCTATAACTTGACACTTACGACTAAAGACTCGTATGCCCTGTTATGATTGTTTTTGGTTGGAAACGAACACTCTTGTATATTTGACGTCAATTCGTCGAGAGGGGAATGAGGCATTAGCTCAGTTGGTTCAGAGCACTACCTTGACAGGGTAGGGGTCACTGGTTCGAGTCCAGTATGCCTCACTTATATACTGGTTTTATCTTCTCAATCTCCTCTAAGAGTTCCTTCGTTTCGATTTTACACTGGCTGCTATTGATTTGTTCAAGTTGCTTTAAGACGTTAATGATTTAGCCTTGTTTCAAATCGCATAAAGATAGGTGCCATTTGGCCGCGGCAATAAATAGACGGTCCCCATGTTCGATCAGTGCTTTAAATAATAGTCGAATACGTGATTAACACGGGTTTATCTTTCATCATGCATTAGTCGCTCGGTTCTCACCCCATAGCCGTCAGTTTAAGGAAATACATTGAATTTTAACCTGTATCTTGAATCCCAAAGGGATGAAATGATAATAGGGAAACAATAAACACCGAATACACCAACCCCGGGGGGGTGAAATAATACCACCCCTTTGGAGTTTTACCGTAAGACTTTCCATTCTCCACGATACTTCCATCCCTTCGACTAACGCATGAGCAAGCAAAAACAGGCTTATCAAAAAAAGCCTGTGAAATTGATTCTTCGCATCTAATTGGAGGTAAACCGGCTGGTCAAAATATCAAGATGGGTCGATACTTGATCAACCGGAAGCATTGGATTTTTATTAAACATTCACCACTTCATACCCTACCCCGTCTTCTAACTCATCCGTTTCTACTTCCTGGTAATGTACACCGTCCAATACATAATATTCCGTACCGTCTATTTCTTCTACGTCATACCCCTCCGGCAGTGCAGCTACCAATGCTCCTTCCGGCGCCCCTGTTACTTCGTATTCCCCATCTTTTTCTTGGTAGAAAGTCCCATAGTAATAAAAATAGGTCCTTTTAGCCACTACTATCCTCGTCCTAGCCGGGGGGAGTACCCGTACCCTCACCCCAACAGCCGGCCTGGCTACAACGAAAGCGGAAGCCCTGGGCCTGTAGAATATGCCATTGTGATAATGGTACGTCACACTGCCCCGGCGTACTACTACCGCTCCTTTAGGTACTACCCGCACCGTGGCCCGGTAGCGCGGCAGGTGCCGGTAGGCATAGTGGGCCCGACGTGTTACGCGCCTTCTTACCCTTCTCCGCGTGCGTCTCCTGGTTTTGCGTTTTTTAGTGTATACTACTTTCCTCTCCACATGTGTTTGTGCTTGGCTATTTTCCACAACAGCCGGTGATGTCATACCAGCCGTAATAAGAATAATGGCGATCATAAACTTTTTCATCTCTACTTAACTTTTGTTCCCTAATTATTATGCATCGAAATTCCTACCTTAGATACTCATTCGTATTAATGGTTTAAAGCCCATGAAAGTTTTTTTTTACAGTATTGCTTTAAGCATCGTTAGCTTTCAAATTGAAGCACAGCAAGTGGATATACAAGGTCACCGTGGAGCCCGGGGCATCATGCCTGAAAATACAATACCGGGGTTTCTCTATGCCCTGGACCAGGGAGTCACCACGTTAGAACTGGACGTAGTAATTACTGCGGATAACAAAGTGGTCGTTTCTCACGAGCCATGGATATCCTCTGAAATATGCCTATCCAACGAAGGACAACCCCTGGAGGAGGGCAAGGGCTTGAATATTTACAAGATGACCTACGACCAAGTAAAATCTTACGACTGTGGATCGAAGGAGCACGCCAGGTTCCCCGAACAAGAAAAAATACAGGTCATCAAGCCGCTGCTGGGCGATGTTATCAAAGCGGCTGAGCGGCATATAAAAAGCCATACCCGGTACGAAGTAGACTATAATATCGAGATCAAAAGCCAACCTTCCGGTGATAATCTATATCACCCTTCCCCGGAGAAGTTCTCAGACTTGGTATACCAATTAATAGATCAATACTTGCCTTGGGAGCGAGTGGTCATACAAAGTTTCGATTTCCGGGTACTAAAATATTGGAACAAAAAATATTCTAATGTTCGTTTAGCGGCCCTTGTGGAGAATATGAAATCCATTGATACTAACCTGTCCAACCTCGGGTTTAAACCGGCTATTTATAGTCCTTATTATCAATTGCTCTCCCAACAGAAAGTGAACAACCTCCGGGGCCGGGGCATCAAGGTCATACCTTGGACCGTAAACGATGCCACCCAGATGAAAAAACTGGTCGATTGGAAAGTGGATGGGATCATCACAGACTACCCTAACATAGCCAAGGAACTTGGACTTACCGTGGTTAAAAAGGAGGAATAAGCGAAAAGGGCGCTAGCAGATAAACTCAAATGCTTACCATTCAACATATTACAACGTTAATTCGATACTCTTGTCATGACCCCGGAGCTTATCACTGAAAAACTAACCTCGACAAAATCCGCCGAGAGAAGAAAGGCGGCAAAGGCCATTGGCAAATCCAGGATCACTGGGCTAGGACCGGACCTGCACCAGGCATATTTAAAAGAAAAGAAAGACCAACGCACGTGGGAGACCCAAGTAGAAATGATACGATCTCTTGGACTGATCAATTATAAAAATGCTTTAGAGGATATCCAGGACATTATAAAGCAAAATATCCCAACCGATATGATCCCGATGGCCGCCGCCACTGCCTATGTACGCCTAAAAAGAGAATCCATACACGACGTAAAGGTCATAATTGATTTGTTACATGACGGAAGTTACTCGATAGTTACGGGAGTCTTGGAAGCATTGGCAGCGGACCAAATGATGCCTTCAGCCGGCGAGATCCAAGAGATAACCAAAGCCTGCTGGGACATCCATAAGCATAAAGACAGGGTAGGCGTAGAATATGGTCTTATTGACCCAAGGATCTTTGTGGCCATTGCCTGCGCTAACTGGGATAAAGAACTTACCCACGACTTTTTACATCACTGTATTGATACGGCCTATGATACCAACCGGTTTGGTAAGCCCGTGCTGAACCAGGATTTGGTAAAAGTGTGTGAGAACTCACTAAAGGGGAAGATGAGTAAAGCTTACATTCCCCAGTCCTAAATGACTCGCAACACGCGGTTTTTTAAAATATACTTAGGATTATTTTTATAATGCCTCGTGACTTCTAAATTTGGCCCCGGTTAGATGTGCTGGTTGAAAAAGCGATCCTGTTACAGGCTTTAAAATAAGCACATTATTACAGCGCCAATGAAGAAAAATCAACCCTACAAATAAGAAATCTATGAAAAAGAAGTATGACGTGTATGGAATTGGAAACGCCATCGTAGACATTTTAACGGAAGTAGATGACACCTTGCTGGAAAAGCACAACGTGGAAAAAGGGTTGATGACCTTGGTGGACGAGGAGCGGCAGGAAGAATTGGTACAAGCGATAGACCTTTCGGGCAGTAACAAAAAATGCGGAGGATCAGCGGCCAATTCTATTATTGCCGTGAGCCAATTCGGAGGCACAGCATATTATTCTTGTAAAGTGGCTAACGATGATTTGGGAAGATTTTACCTAGCCGACCTAGACGAAAATGGAGTGGACACCAACCTCACAGAGGAAACCTGCCCTGCAGGGATCACCGGGAAAAGCTTGATCATGACCACCCCCGATGCCAATAGGACAATGAATACCTTTTTAGGTATCACTTCCACCTTTTCAATCGAGGAGATCAACGAAGAAGCCTTAAAAGATTCAGACTACCTCTACATAGAAGGATACCTCGTGACCTCCGACAACGGCAGGGAGGCCATGCGATATGCCAAGAAGATAGCCGAAGAAAACGAGGTAAAAATAGCGATAACCTTCTCCGACCCAAGCATGGTCAAATACTTCAAGAGAGAAATGGAAGAGATCATCGGGGAGGGGGTGGACTTACTTTTCTGTAATGAAGAAGAAGCCCTGCTCTTCACAGGAGCCGATACGATAAGTGCTGCTCGTGAAGAGTTAAAAAAAATATCTAAACGATTTGCCATCACACAAGGCCCTAATGGAGCTATCATTTTTGATGGCGACACTTTTGTGGACATCGAACCCTATAAAGTGGAGGCTGTCGATACCAATGGAGCCGGTGATATGTTTGCCGGGGCTTTTCTATTCGGCATCACACATGGACACAGCCATGCCGAAGCGGGTAAGATCGCCAGCCTTGCCTCGTCGAGGATCGTGTCTAAGTTAGGGCCGCGCCTGGAGTGGCACGAGGCAAAAGAGATCCTCAACCATCTCTTCGAGTATTAAACCTCTTTTATCCTATCCAGTAGTTGGGTCGCGGCATAACTTTGCCCAGCATTGAGCAAAGGTTGGCCTAGGTAAGATGTTAGGGGGTACCCAGCCAAGAGTCTAGCCTGGCTTGTTGCTTCTTGCTCAAAGATTTTCCTAGCATTACTTTGGGGACTTTCAAGTAGGAGTTATCATCATTAATGAGTAACTGCAAATGTTTTTTTGTATGGTTTCGAGATAGTTCAATGTTCACATCATTGTTCTCCGTCTCGAGCTCTAGCCATTCCTTGACAGGGGTCTTATCGACAGTCGTTATAATATCCTTTAGTGAGAAGAATTGTTCCCCTATGCTCCCGGGTTCTATCGAAACGATTTCAAATCCCTCCTCTTTGTCTAACATCCTGGCCCCCAGGGTTCGCTCCAGCCGGTTGCTCCGATCTTCGAAGGAAAGTTCTATCCCGCAATCACTAAGGCATTCCTTTAAAAGGTCCTTTGTGTCCCGGGTTCCTAAGGCGTAATCCTCGAAAAAAGTTTTCATGGAGAGCCCCGAGGCCCGTTCGCACAGCACCAGGATCTCTTCCAAAGAATATCCTTTCCCGGTTTTACCGTGTTCCTCCCATAACATTCTCATCACGTCATCTAAGCTCTTCGCATCGTTTGAAGCCTCCCTGGTCGATAGGTCTAAGAGCAGTGCCAAGACGGCTCCTTCCACGTAGATAGAACTTTTCTTATGTGGTGCGCTAGGTTGGTACCCATCCATCCATAAGTCAATGGATGAATCAACCAGCGAGTTATTCAATCGCCCAAAATTCATAAAATGCCGGGTAAGCAGGCGCTCCAGTTCTTTGAAATATTCAGTACGACTGAAAACACCACTTCTTGCCAGTAAAAGGTCTCCATAATAAGTGGTAAACCCTTCCGCTACGAAACCTGTCGGAAATATTATGGGTACATCGAAATTAACCGGCATTAATTCCTTTGGCCTTATTTTCATCACGTTCCAGGCATGGAACAACTCGTGTGAGCTCACCCCTAACAACTCCTTGTATAACGCATCATCGTCCAATTCAGCCGCTGGCCCGATACAGATCACCGTGGACTTGCGATGCTCAACACCATGATAGAATCGATAAGGAAGAAATAAAAAAAGAAAGTGGTACTCCTCCGTCGGGAACTCGCCGAACATCGATACCTGGGTTTGGCTAAACTGCTCAAACTGGTGGATCAACGTGTCCATGTTCAAAGAGTGCCTGCCTTCTATCCAAATATGAAAGGTCACCCCACCCGCGAGGTAACTATGGTGTTCTAATCCCTCACTGGCCACCAGCGGGCTGTCTGCTAACTCATGGTAGCTGTTTGCCATCCATGTGGTTCCTTTTTCTTGCAGCCCACAAGCTACTTTAGATTGCCCAGGAAGGTCAAGGCGTACCTCGTGGGGAGAACCTGTCCTGTTTTCGGTATACACCATGCAATTTACAAAATTGATATACAGGAATTGCTCGTCAAGAAAAGAACCACCAGCGTCCAACTGGTGGGCATAGTAGCGATATTTTACTTTCAGGTCATTTTCACCGGCCATAGTTACCCTCCAAGTAGTAGGGCTGATCTTAATTACCTTCAGGGGGGTATTTTTAACAGAATAAGTCCTAAGTTGCTGCACATTTTTGGCATAATGGGCCGCCTCGTACCTGCCAGGTCGCCAAGCTGGCAGTTTTAGATCCAAGTAAGGACTTTTAATGTCCTTTATGAGGACTTCAATGTCTAAAAGATGCGTTAATGGATTGGAGTAAGAGATTGTATATTGCATGGCCGGTGATAGAAACTTTTGAACGACAAACGTATTTAAACATTTCGTCTTTCGTAAAAGAACCATTCTACCTTGCGACAGGTTTCAGCAAGCGATCCGCAAAAATATTTTTATAATTGGTAATTAATAAAAACCTATTTACCTTTGCAGCCCGTTTATTGATTAGAAGTTACAGCCTTTCTTTAAAAGGTTCAAAGCACAATAATTATGAAAAGAACATTTCAACCTTCACAAAGGAAAAGAAAAAATAAGCACGGTTTCAGGGCACGGATGGAGTCTGTTAGCGGAAGGGCTGTTTTGGCTAGAAGAAGAGCTAAAGGACGGAAAAAATTGACCGTTTCTGACGAGAAGACGCATAAGTAGTACGCCGGTTGCTAGCTCGATAACACGGGCATTGGTTTTTCAAAGCAGGCAGCCGTTTGAAAAATCAACCTATGAAAAACACCTTTAAAAAGGTAGAAAGGCTCAATAAAAAGAAATATATACAGGAACTCTTTCAAAAGGGTTCCTCTTTTTATTTATACCCTTTTAAGGTACTGTTCATGCATGCACCTGCCGGGGACGATGGGAATGAGAATGCCCATCATCAAATTTTAATCTCAGTTCCCCGCCGGAAATTTAAAAAAGCCGTAGATAGAAACAAGCTCAAAAGAAGGACCAGGGAAGCTTATCGATTAAATAAGCAGTTTCTTAATACACCAGGAAAGTTATTGATTGCTTATATTTATACTGCGAAAGATATTCTTCCTTATCAAGAGATTGAAAATAAACTACTCTTGTCACTAAAACGTTTAGCCAGGGAAGTTAAAAAACATAAGTAGTATGAAGTTCAGAAAGGGTACAATAGCGATTGTTTTTATACTAGTGGTAACTACTATTTTTTCATTTACCACTCCCACCGAAAGATACTTCGAGATCGCCAAGAACTTGGATATTTTTGCCACACTTTTCAAAGAGGTGAATGCATATTATGTAGACGAGGTAGATCCTGACCGGCTCATTCGCACGGGGATAGACGCCATGTTAGAGTCACTGGACCCTTACACCAATTACATTCCAGAAGAAGAAATAGAATCGTTCCGAACACTTACTACGGGCCAATATGCCGGTATAGGCGCATTGATCGGTAATGTGCATGGCAATATCGTGATCACTATGCCTTACGAGAAGTTCGCCGCAAACAAGGCCGGCCTTAAGATAGGCGACGAAATTATTTCGGTAAACGATGTAAAAATAAAAGGCAAATCGGTTTCAGAGATAAGTTCCTTACTCAAAGGCCAGGCCAAGACCATGGTAAAAATAAAAGTAAAACGCTATGGCCAGGATGAACCACTCACCTTTGAATTTAATAGGGAAAAAATAATCGTTGGAAATGTTCCCTACCATGGCATGCTAGATGGATCCATCGGCTATGTCAAACTAGATGATTTCACCCCTGGCGCCGGTAAGGAAGTCGCTGAAGCCGTGAAAGAGTTAAAGGCCAAAGGGGCCAAGGGAATGATCCTGGACCTTCGTAGTAACCCTGGCGGATTGCTTAGCGAAGCTGTTAATGTCTCCAATGTTTTTATCCCTAAAAACAAAGAAGTAGTATCTACAAAAGGAAAAGTCTCCGAATGGAATAAGACTTACAAAACCTTGAATAACCCGGTAGATACAGATATCCCTTTGATCGTATTGATCAATGGGGGCAGTGCTTCCGCTTCTGAAATAGTCTCTGGGGTGATACAGGATTATGACCGAGGAGTGCTTGTAGGCTCTAAAACTTTTGGAAAGGGACTGGTACAAACCACCAGGCCACTCACTTACAATTCCCAGCTTAAGGTGACTACGGCCAAATATTACATACCAAGCGGGAGATGTATCCAGGCCCTGGATTACACCCATCGTAATGACGACGGGAGTGTAGATACCGTCCCGGATTCCCTGAAGCTGGAATTTAAGACAAAAAAGGGCCGTCCCGTGTTTGATGGGGGTGGCCTTGATCCCGACGTGGAAATAGAAGATGATTTCCTCGCCCCTATCACCATCAGCTTAGTTTCAAAAGGGCATGTCTTTGACTTCAGTACCGAGTTCTATTACAAAAACATAGATCGCATCACATCGGCAGATTTTAAGCTGACGGATGAAGATTATGACTCATTCAAAGATTGGCTCAAAGATAAAGATTACGATTATGTAACCACGGTAGAGAAAACCTTGGATCAACTAGAAGCTTCAGCCAAAAAGGAAAAATACTTCAATGATATAGATAAACAACTCCTCGACCTGAAGCAGAAAGTCATGCACAATAAAGAAGTTGACCTTGAGACTTTTGAAGCCCAGGTAAAGCAGATCCTTCGAGAAGAAATTGTATCCAGGGCCTTGCTGGAAAAAGGAGGGATACAGGCCTCATTTGATGCTGATCCGGATGTAACTACCTCCCACGAAATATTAACAGACCAAGCCAGGTATAATCGGTTGCTCTCCAAGAATTGATGAACCTTATCTTAGGAATAGAAACGGCCACAAGTACATGTTCCGTAGCCGTGCACAGGGAAGGAATTCTGCTGGCTGAACATTCCTACTACTTAGATCGGTCGCATTCTAGCCTATTAGCACCCTGCATTGAACACATCATGCACGATTGTGGATTTGAGCTCAGCGTCCTTTCTGCTATAGCGCTCTCCAAAGGTCCAGGGTCTTACACAGGGCTGAGGATAGGAACATCTACGGCCAAAGGTCTTTGCTATGCATTGGATATCCCTTTGATAGCCATCAACACACTGGAAGCGATGGCACATGGTGTGCATAAGTATAACACAGCACATCACTGGCTTTGCCCCATGCTGGATGCGCGTAGAATGGAGGTATATACGATGCTACTGGATGGGCAATTGAATGAAATAGAAGCAACACATCCCTTAGTGGTGGAAGCCACCTCTTTTAAAGATCATTTAAAAGATCGATCAATACTGTTCTTTGGCAACGGGGCCGGTAAATGCCGTGATATCCTTCAAGACGATAACGCAATATTTTTGGAGGGTGTAGAGCCAACAGCTAGCCAAATCGGCAGGTTAGCTTACCAAAAATTCTTGCGCTCAGAGTTTGAAGACCTAGCCTATTTTGAGCCCTTTTACCTCAAAGAATTCCAAGCCACAAAACCAAAGGTGAAAATTTAGTGTTGTCTACTCATCAGGGTCATTCTCAAAGTTCTGCATGAACTTGATAGACCCAGTTATTAGACAAATGGGATCTCCCCAGCCCGAATGATGGGGTTTTTAAATACGTTTTTCATATGGAAATAGTAAATAGAGTTGCAGCAAGCTCATTGGTTACCCTTGATTTGGAAGAGCATTATCATAGCGGCGAGCGTGTACTGTTAGATATTAAGGATTGGCTATTCCAGGGACTATTGCTGAAGGAAAAAGAGTTCCGTACCGCTGTCAAAGAGCACAACTGGGACCAGTACGAAGGAAAAAATGTGGCCATCACTTGCTCTACTGAAGCCATTGTTCCGGCTTGGGCTTACATGCTGGTGACCACTAAGCTTAAGAATGCCCACTTAGTGGTTTTAGGTTCATTAGAGAGGCTAGAGCTTGTACTCTTCCACCAGGCTTTGGCTCATATCGACCTGGAGGACCTACAAGGTGCAAAAGTGGTTGTAAAAGGATGTGGGAATTTACCTATCCCGCACGCTGCCTATGTGGAAATTACGCGTTTGTTGACGCCGGTAGTTTCAAGCTTAATGTATGGTGAGCCATGCAGCACAGTGCCGGTATACAAAGCGCCGAAAAATAAATAAGATTATTTTAACTGCTAAGTTGTATAAGAATAAAATCCGTTCTACCTTTGCAGTCCTTTCCAAAAGTAAGGGGGGAATTAAGGAGTTGAATTGAGGGGATGGTTAGCTTGGTGAGTTGGTATGTTGGGGTCCGATTTAGCCGGGAGGTTTTGAGAAAAAAAATATTTTTTTCTTTGGAATGTTGCCAAGTTAAAAACTTCGTTTACCTTTGCAGTCGCTTTTGAAAAAAGGGGCAAAAAAAGAAGCGACTACGAGCGGTAGTA
>JANQLQ010000062.1 GCA_028280565.1 Fulvivirga sp. | reverse complement strand
GACTTACGTAGCTATGGCTATGCTCGTTTTTTGCGCCTTGACCTCCCACAAAATCTACGACCGCCTTACCCGCCATTTGAGGCTTGACACGACACTAGTTGTATTTTTATAGCTAGTTCACGTTATAGGTTATAATTCTCTACCCAGATCCTATGGACCATTTTACGCAAAGACTTGAAATGCTTGATCAAACATTCAAAAACAAGAAGTATCTTCATGACCATACTTTACACCATGGGATTACCGAACGTTAAGAAAATGTAAAATTTCCCGGGGTAGATAAAGAAACTCTATTTCTAGTGACATTTTGGCGTTATATTAACCCTTCAATCAAGCCTTACATTTCGTACCATGAAACTGCTATCAAAATGGACTTGTAACATAAAGTGGGCGACTTATTTGCTCGTTTTCCTGGTTTCTTGTTCCGGCCCGATCGACTATGACCGCTCGTATACTTGGTCCCCGGTTGAGATCAATTCTACCATAGAGGGCTCGGAAGACATTGAAGCCATCATAGCTCCCTACCGGACAAAGTTGGATTCCATTATGGATGAGGTGATAGGATATGCCTCCCATGATTTGACAACACAGGGACAATATGAGTCCACCCTGGGGACATTTGTCACAAAGTTATTAAGGGAACAATCTATTTCTTCTTTCGAGAAAGAAGTGGATGTCACGATCATGAATCATCATGGTGGGCTTAGAGCACCGATCAATAAAGGACCTATTACATTGGGCGAGGTGTTTGAAGTCATGCCATTTGAAAACGAAATGATCTTGTTGGAAATCCCAGGGGATCGTTTGATAGAACTCATAACGTTTATTGGTGGATCGGGGCGGAGCATGATCTGGCCGGTCAGCTTTCATGTAGCTGGATCCGCAGTGGAAAATATCCGGGTAGATGGTAAAGAGATCGAGTCGAATAAGATCTATACGTTATCTACCAGTGATTACTTGGCCAACGGTGGTGGTGGGTTTCATATGCTGAAATCCCTCAAAAGAATGGAGGTTAATCCAGTAAAACTGAGAGATATGATCGAGCAGGAGATCCGGCAACAAACGGCCAGGGGAGATTCCATAAAAATAGAAGTAGCAAATTTGATAACCGTATCCGGCTAGTGAAAAGAAGACAATTTTTAATCCGATCCATGGCGGCTTCCGTTTCAGTAGCAGCTTCACCGCTTATCCTGGGGAGTTGTCAGCGCGACCTGCAAGGAAAAAAACTTACCATTCTCCATACCAATGACATGCACTCTCATATTGACCCCTTTGAGGAAGGTCGCTATAAAGGACTGGGGGGAATGGCTGCCCGTGCCCGTGCCATTGAGAAAATAAGATCTGGAGAAGATAATGTGCTTTTACTTGACGTTGGCGATGTATTTCAAGGTACCCCTTACTTCAATATGTTTGGAGGAGAACTGGAATTAAAACTCATGAGTGAAATGGCATATGACGCTACTACCGTAGGCAACCATGAGTTTGACAATGGGCTGGATGGACTGGATTATGCTATGCAATTTGCTAATTTTCCATACCTAAGCGCCAATTACGACTTTTCGAAAAATAGTATTGCCGGGCAGGTCCAACCGTATAAAATCTTCAACAAAAACGGGATAAAAGTTGGCGTCTTTGGACTTGGCATTAAGTTGGAAGGTTTGGTAAATCCAACGATGTACGGTAATACCGTATACCAAGACCCTATGGCTATCGCCAGGGAAATGGTCCAGGAGCTCAATGCAAAAAAATGTGACTTGATCGTTTGTCTTTCGCATATGGGATATGACTATGGTGAGTCTGAACGGCCATCGGACAAAAGACTAGCCCAGGAAGTAAGTGAGATTGATGTTATTTTGGGTGGGCATACGCATACGTTCATGGATGAACCTTTGCTCCTTACCAACCCTGAAGGGTTTACCACCACCATTAACCAGGTAGGTTGGGCAGGGATCAACCTGGGTAGGATAGAAGTTGAGTTTACGCCAAAAGGGAAGGGGCCAGTTGCTTTTAAGCCTATTCCTCTCTCCGGTAGGGCCTAAGGTTCAGTCCACTTTAAAAGTTCTCGATCAGTCAGCGGTCGGCAAAAGGCAGTAGGCAAAATATAGGATTACCGATGCGGTATTGCCGGTTTAAGCAAGGGACCTAAAAAATGGTTTAACGGTCAAAATAAATTTGGGTGTCCTTGAAAATTGAATTTGACTGGAGAACGTTTAATTTTGGCAAATTCAGCATTGTTTTTAAGATGTCTCGGGTAATGCAAACCTCGCAATGAG
>JANQLQ010000061.1 GCA_028280565.1 Fulvivirga sp. | reverse complement strand
TCTCCGCTAAGAAACGGATGGTGTTAGCGAGGTCTTTTGTGGCGGGAGCTAGCTCTAATATGCTGCGGATCTTAAAATATTATCAAAACCGTGGCAAGGAGCTGGGCGAGATCATTGATAAGGTAGAGTACTTACAGGGTGAAATTCAAAGCGCTATGGCCGTTGATGAGCTGATGGGGATAGAAGGAAATATTCGACAGGTGTATTATGACGGCTTCGATGTGGTCCTTTCTGACCTTAAGATGGAAGGCAGAAGTAAGCAGCCTCCTAAAAACGAGGTGAACAGCTTGATCAGTTTTGGGAATATGTTGTGTTATACGATTTGCCTAGACCAGGTCTACCACACCCAGCTTAACCCTACAATCAGCTTTTTGCACGAACCCGGCACCCGCCGTTTTAGCCTGGCGCTCGACCTAGCCGAGGTTTTTAAGCCCCTGCTCGTAGACAGGACCGTATTCAGTGTATTGAACAAGCAGCAGTTGACCGCGCATGACTTCCACGACAGTACAGGCCGGATCACCTTAAAAGAGGCGGGGAAGAAAAAATTCTTACGATCCTGGGAAGAACGCCTGGGGCAGACGATAAAACATCGTAGCCTGGGACGGCATGTGAGCTACAAGCACTTGATAAAATTGGAATGTTACAAGTTGTGTAATCACCTTATCGGTACGCAGGAGTATCAACCTTTTAAAGCTTGGTGGTAGATGTATTGCATATTAGTCTACGATATCGGTGAAAAGCGTGTCAACAAAATGCTAAAGCTATGCCGGCGCTATTTGCATTGGATACAAAATTCAGTCTTTGAAGGCGAGCTTACGGAAGTACAACTAAAAAAATTAAAAAGCGAGGCCAAAGGCATCATGGAAGAGAGTGACAGCTTGATTATCTTTAAAAGTAAGGACGCACGATGGCTGGACAAAGAGGTCGTAGGGGAGGAGAAAAATAAGATCGATAACTTTCTTTGATCGTCGACATAGGGGGTGAGGCAGGTATAATTCATCCTAACTGGGCATAGGCTAGTTGTAAATAGTTGGTTTTTAGTCTTTTAAGTGTGTCGTCGTTCCCCGGGTATAATCCTAGGATCTAAGGTTGACGAGAATGAGGCTCTTTTTGTTCTTTGAAATGTTGTTTTTTGTTCAAATTAGGGCGATTTTGTACTAATGGTTTAACGGCTTCTAATTGTACCTTGGAGAGATTGAAATTCCTTTAGGACTGACGCCGTCCAGCTCATTTTTTGGACTTCTAATTGTACCTTGGAGAGATTGAAATTGTTATGATAGGACAATTAATTTCACCCAAAATCGGCTTCTAATTGTACCTTGGAGAGATTGAAATGGGATTTCGAGCGAGGGAAGGTTTTCTTTAACCTGCTTCTAATTGTACCTTGGAGAGATTGAAATCTCAATGAAGGTTGACTTAATGCATCTAAAATCTCTACTTCTAATTGTACCTTGGAGAGATTGAAATTCAGCACCAACGAATCTTTATTGTAAAATAGAAACTCTTCTAATTGTACCTTGGAGAGATTGAAATTTCTTTCCCAGTATGTTGAAAAGTACCCTAATGATACTTCTAATTGTACCTTGGAGAGATTGAAATTGATGGGGAAGGAAAAACACCAACTAGGATCGCATCTTCTAATTGTACCTTGGAGAGATTGAAATTAGGAGGTACGTAAGTCGTTGCCGGCTGGGCCTTGGTACTTCTAATTGTACCTTGGAGAGATTGAAATAAAGATACGAGAGTGAAGGATTGACATTTGGAACGGGCTTCTAATTGTACCTTGGAGAGATTGAAATCAATCTTATTATCGTAACATCCGGCGAAAAGTTCAGCTTCTAATTGTACCTTGGAGAGATTGAAATGTAACAAGTTCGGTACCTTCTTCTTTTGTAACATTACTTCTAATTGTACCTTGGAGAGATTGAAATAAAGAAGTAAGGGATGCTAAAGCGGATCAAATAAAGCTTCTAATTGTACCTTGGAGAGATTGAAATTGTGAGCAACCAAATGTTCCGCGCATTGGACTTCCCCTTCTAATTGTACCTTGGAGAGATTGAAATGTGGTTGATCGAGCCCTACACGGCAGCATCCCACCTTCTAATTGTACCTTGGAGAGATTTAAATAGGCAATCGTAGCCGATAATAAGCAGGCTAAACAGGACTTCTAATTGTACCTTGAAGAGATTGAAATGTACTACATGCCAAGTTCGTCATCAAATGGAAAGACCTTCTAATTGCACCTTTCAGAGATTAAAACGCTTTTTACAACTTTCTTAAACTTAGGATCAGCTTCTTCTCGTTGCCACGACCAGTATACCCAGTATACCCTGTGTACAAAAAGAAACAATCGCTTGCGTTTTCTCATGTGATGAATATCCAGAGGTCGGCCGGTTTCAAGATGACTTACTGTTTTTTAACGTTTGGAACTTCCCTCATGACGCTATCCCACCAACTTGCTCATGTGGCAGAGGCTCACTTAGTCATTCCATAAAGGCAGGAATAGCAGGTACCGCATTGTTTAGCAGGATACAGGATTATTCGAGTAGGAAGGGCACGATCGATAAGGTATTTATCGAATGCTTAGAGTTTTACTACTAGTGGGCCGGGTTATAAACATTAGTGAGCATAAAAAGGCAGCAGGGTGGGATATCGCTTCGGAAGAGACCTAGAAGGTTTTTAAAACCTTCCAGGTCTAAGTGGAGAACAAAGAACTGATCCTTAAGCTTTTGAAACTCGCGCCTCGTTCTTAAAATGATTCACGGATACCCCTTCGAACCGTTGACGTAGAAAACAACATTGGGTTCAACCCCAAGCAACAATACTATGGCTGAAAATATACGCAGGCCCATGTGGCCTTGGCACTGCTAAATACTAATAAGATCCTTCAGCTATTTCGTTAAAAGGGGTGTACTATTCGCCTTTACACTCAATGATCTATTAAAACCGGACCCATTAGATATTGAAAAATGGTACCTCTGGGTAATCCGGTTGCTGCTTACCTTTGGCATAGCCGGTAGATCACACCGGTAGATCAAAAGCTTATGAATAGGACAAACTATACCATCGACGCCCGGAACAAAGTGAAACGTGTGCCAGACCGAGGTCACTATGATCAAGAAACGGTATATGCTATCTTAGATGCCGGTTTTTTGTGCCATACCAGTTTTAGTATCGAGGGGCAGCCTTTCATTATTCCCACTTTGTACGGCCGTGAAGGTAATACGCTCTACATCCATGGGGCCAATACAAGCCGGATGATACAGCATTTGGATAAGGGAGTGGACATGGCTTTGGCTGTTACCCATGTGGATGGGATGGTGCTGGCCCGCTCGGCCTTTCACCATTCCATGAATTATCGTTCTGTAGTTGTGTTTGGCACGGCCAAACGTGTGAGAGATGAAGAAAAGGAGCATGCACTTTTTATCCTTTCGGAGCAGCTCTTGAAAGGGCGCTGGGAAGAAGCTCGCAAGCCTTATGCTAAAGAGCTAAAGGCCACCACGGTGCTTGCCGTAGAAATAGAACAAGCCTCCGCAAAGATACGAACCGGCGGTCCTAAAGACGAGCAGGCCGATTATGACCTGGACATTTGGGCAGGGGTAGTGCCTCTCCACCTTGGGTGCTTACCCCCGGTAGCCGATGAGTTACTGAAAGCTGGTGTCGAGATCCCTGCTTCAGTGCTGGCTTTGAAAAAGTAAAGGATTGGTCTTAACTGCGTACTACACGGAGGAGATTGCTTCATGGCCAACTCTACAATCGTGTCATGTGATGAAAACTAGTACTTACAAGATATCGATTGTAGTGCCCCTCACCGTGTGAGAATATCCTCCCTGGGGATTAGGTTTGATGTAATACGTTTGGATAAGTAACGCCTTCTTGCCGTTTTTACCAAGGGAAGCTTCCCTTCTTGATCGCGGTGTTCGTTGATACCCGCATTACAAATGCTGGCGTGAGCGTCTCGTTTAAATTTTTCGGTGGCGATCCTCTAGTTTGCCTACTTACCTTTGCCTACTGCTGGTAGGGCAAGAGCTTCCCTATGCCGAAACATAGTGTGTCATACACCCCATATGCCAATTAACACGTGACTGAACACCCATATTAAGTTAAGTATAATTTGACGACTAGCTATTTTTTCCAATCCCGTTTTTAAAGTCGGTAGTTGGCAATGGACAATCGGTAGCTTCTTTTTTTGCCTACTGCCCTTTGCCGATTGCCTACTGATCAATACCTTAAACATAGCTCGTCTACCCGATACGTCATTTAAGGTTTAACTGAACATTAGATCCGTTACTTCGGGAATGTGTAATGGTCTTCTCCTCCATTGAGTACTCTTTCCAGGCTATGTCTTACAAGCTCACCCATGGAACTGCACTGGAGAAAATCTGTGTCTTTATAATGATGGGCCAGCTCATCCCTAAGGCTGAACAGGTTTTCCTTAGGCGCCAGCTCAACACTCGACATGGCGTTGAGTAATTGGTTGATTATATCTTTTGACGCCTTATAACGCCTGGCGATGAGTGATCTTTCCTCTTTTTGGTATTGTTTCACCGTAGGGGGGGAAAGGCATTCCAGGCCAATATTGATCAAAGGGTTGTTCCGTTTAAAATATTGGGGCAGGTAAATAGCTTTACGTCCTTCGTATGACTGCTGGTCAAAGTCGATGGCCCGGATACGGTAGTTTACATCTTCAAAGTCCGGGGTCATATCGATCACAAAATTATTGGCATGCATATCGCCTAATAGCCGAACAAAACAGCGTTCATTGAATTTCACAAATTCCTTCGCAAACCGGATCCGGTTGAGGCGTTTATCATTGAGATAAAACTTGATGAATTGGTCCCCCGGGATACCTAGGATATGCTCCTCGATCAAGGTTGAATCATTTACCACGTAATTGATCCGATTTGGAGAGAGCAAGTGCTCTAGTTCTAACCCATAAACCCTGGAAGCGTCTGCATTTTTAATATAAAAATAATCGAAGTTGTCGTTGATCTCATTCACAATACGTATCCGGAACGGTTGGGTATTCCCATAAACACAGAGATCGATCCGGTCTACAAAGAGGTGCTTCATGACAGAAAGGTCACCGTTGGCTTTGAGGATCGCATATATTTTTTTTAGGCTATTGTGGATCTCCATCATATCTGCTTGTGGATAAAACACAGATTCCCAAAAGGTATCTTTATTGTTTTTGTCGATCAGCGGGATGGAGTCGTTATAACGGAGCAGGTCCGTGTATCGTATAGGGAGTTTGATTTCCCGGGAGTGCGCCATCAGGTAGTTGCGCAACGGTTGCTTGATCAAAAAAGGTCTTTTCTTCTTGCTTATAATGGCCATTGGGGTAAAAATAGGTAATATGCAGTGGGATTCAAATATGTACGCCCAAGCGAAAAGGGGAAAATGTAAGAGGGCGGATTGCAAGTCAAAATTGAAAATCAATTCGTTAAGTAAGGGTGAGGTATAGCAGTGGCGTCTTTATTCCAAATAGCGTGCTATGCAAGTATCAGACCTGTTGAACCGGGAAAAGCTTCCTGCCCCGGTTAGTCACTTTCCAACCAAGGTTTTACAATTTGGAGAAGGCAACTTTCTAAGAGCTTTTGTGGATTGGATGATCCACGAAATGAATGAAAAAGCGGGCTTCAATGCCGGGGTGACCGTAGTACAGCCCATACCGCAGGGTTTAGTAGAAAAACTTGACGCGCAGCAGGGGTTGTATAATCTTTACCTGAACGGTATCAGGGGAGGTGAATTCGTGGCAGAGCATTCCTTGGTCGATGTGATCCAAAAGGCGGTTGATCCTTATCAAGATCCCCAATCTTATTTCGAAGAGGCGCTGAATCCCCACCTGCAATTTATCGTTTCGAATACCACGGAGGCAGGCATCCAGTTTAACCCGGCAGATAAGTGGGAAGATCAACCCGCAGCTTCTTTCCCGGGTAAGCTAACACAATTTTTTCATCACCGCTACCGTGCTTTGCCCAATAGCCCGAAACTCATCGTATTGCCTTGTGAATTGATTGAAAAGAACGGCGATAAGCTGAAAGAAACGATACTGCAGTATGTAGAACTGTGGGATTTGGATGATCCATTCAAGGCTTGGTTAGAGGAAAAGGTGTTTTTCTGCAATACTTTGGTCGATAGGATCGTGCCGGGGTATCCTAAAGATAGCATCCATGACTACTGGAATACATTGGGGTATAAAGATGAATTGATCGTAGAAGGCGAAGTATTTCATTTGTGGGTTATAGAAGGTCCCAGCGGGTTGCAGGAAGAGCTACCTACTGCTAAGGCTGGTTTAAACGTGATATTCTCTGATGATCTTGCCTACTACCGTACCCGTAAGGTGAGAATACTCAATGGGGCGCATACTGCCATGGTGCCCGTGGCTTACCTATATGGCCTTGATTTTGTAAAAGAAGCTGTAGAAAACAGTCTTGTAGGTAAATTTGTCCACCAAGCGATCTTTGAAGAGATCATACCTTCTTTGACGGGGGATCGGGACGAGCTTGAGCGTTATGCCTACGAGGTGATAGACCGTTTTAAAAATCCTTCTATAAAACACGAGCTTATCTCAATTTCGCTGAACTCCTTTTCTAAATTTAAAACCCGGGTACTTCCGTCCATTTTGGGATATTACGACAAAGAGGGGAGCCTGCCTGAATTACTACTTACATCGATGGCGGCGCTGCTCAGCTTTTATAAAGGAAAACGCTTTGACGACGAGATACCCCTAAAAGATGAAAAAAGGGTACTGGAAATGATGCGCCGGGTTTGGCAGAATTGTGATGGAACCCAAGGTGCCGTTCAGCATTTAGTCCAAGAAGTATTAAGCCAGCAAGAGCTTTGGGGCCAAGATTTGACCCAGGTCCCCGGCTTTGTAGATTCCGTTGCCAATAAAGTTGTAGCCATCCAAAACAAAGGCATAGCTAAACTTCTCCTATAGGGGCGATTCATGAATCGCCCTATAGGAACAGGGGAAATCCATCTGTATTTTTTGGTTATTTTTACAGGGTAAAGCTATGAGAAATAGAAAGTCTCTACGATTACCCTACCGCGACTACTCTTGGCCATGAGAATACTTTATCACCATTGTTACCAAAGATCGAGAGGGATATTTTGGACTTCCTCATAAATGTTCTTCTAGGGAATTAGTACTGCGAAATATTGTTGAAGCGGTTTAGAGAGTGCTATTTGACGAGACCTGCCACCCAGTGCATTATGTCTTGATGCCCCAACCATTTTCACGGCATTATCCGACTGTTAGAAGATACAGGGTATGATGTGGATCACGGGGACTTTAAAGTAAGAAGAAAAATGCTGATCCCGAAACTCATAGGCAAGTTTAAAATGCTGACCAGCCAAGGCATTAACGACTACTTCGGGGTGTCCTTGAAAATTGAATTTGACTGGAGAACGTTTAATTTTGGCAAATTCAGCATTGTTTTTAAGATGTCTCGGGTAATGCAAACCTCGCAATGAG
>JANQLQ010000058.1 GCA_028280565.1 Fulvivirga sp. | reverse complement strand
TCATTGCGAGGTTTGCATTACCCGAGACATCTTAAAAACAATGCTGAATTTGCCAAAATTAAACGTTCTCCAGTCAAATTCAATTTTCAAGGACACCCTACACATCATTTAAAACTTGACCGGACACTATTAAGGAATGCTGGCTTCCGTACAAGCAGCTACTTATCTACACATGGCAAGTGAAAGGAGCCTGGTCAATTTCTCAAAACAACGGGCGCGCCATTTCTTGTGCGTTTTGCCCGTGGAATACGTAAATTAGATGATGATCCGGTCCTAAACGGCGGCTTACATGATCTATCTTAATAGTATATTATATTTTCTTCTATTTACACCAATCTTTTACCCGGAGAACGAAAGGATCTATGTGAACGACTATACTTCGGAAGAATACATCTTGACGATCAATGATCTGCCGATCTTGATCGACAGCACAGGTACTATGACGCTTAGCGATATTCTTTCATCGCAATCCCGTTTTACAGTTCATACCCGTTTCAAACCGAAAGATTACTGTTTTCAATGTTCCTATTGGGTAAAAGTGCCCTTACAGGTGGGGAAAAACGTTGAAAAGAAATGGATGCTGGAGTTTTATGACCAGACCATAGATTATATTTCTGCCTATTTCCCGAATGCTGACGGAAGCTATCGCGAAGATAAAGTAGGGGATCAATTACCTTTCCAAGAAAAACGCTTCATACATAAAAACTTCGAATGGCTCATTAACACGGATACGGCCGGCCGGCAAGACCTATATTTCAAAGTACAGTCCCACTCCTATGCCGATATCCGGATCGCATTGAGAACAATAAACCGTTTTGTCTACTACTCCCTGAATGAATACTTCCTCTATGGCATATTTTATGGGATGATATTCATTATCACCCTCTACAATGTGCTGATCTATTTTGCGATCCGGGAGCAGAAATACCTGCTTTATACCTTTTACATCCTAAGCGTAGGGGTGTACGCCATGTGTGTAGATGGAATTGCCTACCAGTACTTATGGCCAAATTGGCCGCAATGGAACCAAATTGCCTACGGTACCGCGCTCTTCTCGCTGATCTTCTGGGCACTTTTATTCTCAAAACACTTTCTGAATACCGCAGTAAGGGCTCCCAAGCTAAACCGGCTGTTGAACATAACGCTGGTCATTAGGTCAGCCCTGTTCCTATTCGCCCTCTTATTCGACCACCGGTTATTTGAGTATACCAGCATAGAGATCCTCTCGCTGACCCTTATCTTTTATACCAGTATCCACGTTTGGTCTAGGGGATATAAACCTGCACGTTTTTTCGTGCTGGCCTATGGCATCTTGTTTTTAGGGTTTTTGATAAAAGCCCTGTTACACCTATCGGTCATCCCTTTCCTGATCCTTTCCTACTACAGCCTTCATGCTTGCTTTTTGCTGGAAATGCTCTTCTTAACCTTCGCTTTGAGCGACAGGGTGAGAATACTCAAAGCCAACCGCGACCGGGCACTAAAAAGGATCATCAAACAACACCAGGAAAATGCCGAGCTAAAGGATAAGGTGAACGAAGAATTGGAAGAGAAGATAAAGCAACGCACCAAACAACTCGAAGAAAAGAACTTCCAATTGGCAGAAAGCAATCAAAAGCTCTTTGAACAGACCCGGGAGATCAATAAGATCAACTCTATGCTAGACTTGGACAACTGGAAGCTTAAAAACAACATAAAAGAGATCTTGCAGGACCGGCTGATCAATAAAAACCTGACTATGGAGCAATTTAACAAGATCTTCCCGGATCAGCTTACCTGCTATCGTTTCCTGGAAAAGTTAAAATGGGGCAACGGGTACCAGTGTGTAAAATGTGGGAATAACAAGTACTCAGAGGGAGGCGTTACCTTTTCCAGGCGATGTACCAAATGCGGGTATGACGAGTCTATTACAAGCCATACCGTATTCCATCGCATAAAATTCCCGCTTCCTAAAGCTTTTTACATCCTCTATGTAACTACTAACCGGCAAAAAGAATTTACACTGGATGAATTATCTGCCCTGCTGGACCTGCGCCGTAACACCATATGGAGTTTTAAGAAGAAAATTGAAGAAGTTTATAAAAACGATCGAGGCAGATCCTCCGCACAACGCATCCAGAGTCTATTTTCCACTCACTTGGGTTAATGTCCTTCCCTGGGCCTCATTTTAACCACCTTCATGCCATGGGAGGTCTATGAAAAAAAAGTACGTCCAGGTGAGATTTTTATCGTTTAAAGGGAGTTATTACTACAGGGGATCATTGTTGATTCTTTAAATTTGCAGAGACAAATTTTCAATGCACAATTCCACAATACTAATGGATTACAGGATAGAAAAAGACACCATGGGTGAAGTGCGCGTACCGGCAGAAAAGTACTGGGGCGCACAGACCGAACGATCAAGAAATAACTTTAAAATAGGGGAAAGCGCCAGCATGCCGAAAGAGGTGATCTATGGCTTTGCTTACCTGAAAAAGGCGGCTGCACATGCCAATTGTGATTTGGGTGTGCTTTCGGAAGAAAAAAGGGACCTTATCTCCCAAGTCTGTGATGAAATATTAGGAGAAAAGCATGACCATGAGTTCCCCTTGGTAGTTTGGCAGACGGGTTCAGGTACTCAATCCAATATGAACACCAATGAAGTGATCGCCAATAGGGCCCATGTATTAGCCGGGAATAAACTTGGTGAAGGCAGTCGATTGGTCCATCCTAATGACGATGTAAACAAGTCCCAATCTTCAAATGATACCTACCCTACCGGTATGCACATCGCCTGTTACAAGATGGTAGTGGAAACGACGATACCGGGGGTAGAGAAATTAAGAGATACTTTAAAAGAAAAGGCCGCGACCTTTATGAATGTGGTGAAGATCGGCCGAACGCATTTGATGGACGCCACACCGCTTACCTTAGGGCAAGAATTTTCCGGGTATGTATCCCAATTGGATCATGGATTAAAAGCATTGCGAAACACGTTAGATCACTTGAGTGAACTCGCCTTAGGGGGTACAGCCGTAGGCACGGGTATCAATACGCCGGCCGGGTATGCCGAGCTTGTGGCAGAAAAAATTGCCGGATTCACAGGCCTTCCGTTTAAAAGTGCTGAAAACAAGTTCGAAGCCCTAGCAGCCCATGATGCTATCGTAGAAACTCATGGAGCACTGAAACAGCTGGCCGTTTCTTTGAATAAGATCGCCAATGACATTCGCCTTTTAGCTTCCGGGCCCAGGGCGGGAATCGGTGAGATCAATATTCCGGCTAACGAGCCCGGTTCTTCGATCATGCCGGGTAAAGTGAATCCTACACAATGCGAAGCCCTCACCATGGTGTGCGCGCAGGTAATGGGAAATGACGTAGCCATTACCATAGGGGGTACACAAGGACACTACGAACTAAACGTTTTTAAACCCCTAATGGCGGCTAACTTTTTACAATCTGCACGACTGCTAGGCGATGCCTGCGTATCTTTTAATGATCATTGCGCCATAGGAATAGAGCCTAACCATCAAAACCTTGAGTCAAACCTCAAGAAAAGTTTGATGCTAGTTACCGCGCTTAATACCCATATAGGATACGAAAAGGCGGCGAAGATAGCAAAGGCGGCGCATGAAAATGGTACGACCCTGGAAGAAGAGGCGGTGAAGTCAGGATTTGTCACGCAACAAGAATTTGTAGAATGGGTGAAACCCGGGGACATGGTGGGCAGCCTCAAAAAGTGAAGCAGCCTTAACTAAAGTAAAGTAAACTGCTGTGATCCCTACCTAAAGAATCGAGTCTTCATACACACAGGCCGGTACCTTTAAGTCGCTGAATCACACCAATGTTTTTAATTATTTAATTATATTACCTATATTTCCGGCGATTATTATATCCAAAAAATAAAAGAAGATGAAAAAATTAACCCCAATATTCCTTGTTATACTGGTGGCTTTAATCTCTTTTAATTCGTATGCACAACTTTCAAAAGCGGAGAAAAAGGAGTGGAAAAAGAAGGCGAAAGAATATGCAAAAAACCCCGAGGAGTTGAAGATCTTGATAGAAGATAATCAAGCGCTTCAAGGGCAGGTGAATAGTATCAAATCTGAAAGCTCCCAGCTAAAATCAAGAATGGCGGATAAAGATGCTAAGATCAGCGAACTGCAAGATGATCTTTCCAAGCTAAGAAGCGACCTATCAGCAGCACGAAACAAGCTTAGAGATGCCCAGTCCGCACCCGCTGCTCCTGCACCAGGGGGGCAAATGATCGATGGGGTAGTTTTCAAAGTCCAGATAGGAGCTTTTAGGAATAAGGACCTTTCAAAATACTTTGACAATAACGAGAACTTCAGCGGTGAAAATGCCGATGATTTACAGAAGATCACACTAGGACAGTTCAGGGACTACTGGGAAGCAGATACTTTCAAAAAATACCTGCGAGAAATGGGCGTTAAAGATGCTTGGATCGTTCCTTACAAAGATGGTGTAAGAGTTCCTATCAAAGATGTCTTAGAAGGCGTAGTGGCTAATAGCCCGGCCGATTCCGATTAAATAGTACACTTAGCTAATGATAAAAGCAGTACATTTGTGCTGCTTTTATTATTTATACCCCTTTATAAACCACATGATAGACAAGCGCTGGGTAGTTAAACCCACCCCTGCAGATGACCGGGTAAATCGCCTGTCCAATGCCATCAATGTCTCCAAACCTATCGCTAGAATACTTTGTCAAAGAGGAATTGACAGTTATGATCGCGCCAAAGAATTTTTCAACCCCTCCTTAGACCAGCTTATTGATCCTTTGTTAATGAAGGACATGGACAAAGCCGTGTCCAGGATCGATGAGGCCATAAAAGAAGAGGAAAACATCTTGGTATACGGAGATTATGATGTAGACGGCACTACGTCTGTTGCTCTTTTTTTCGGGTTCTTGAACTCTTTTTATGAGCACTGTGATTTTTATATCCCGGACCGCTACAAAGAAGGGTATGGAATATCAAAACAGGGAATTGATTGGGCTTTACAGCAAGGTTTCTCACTTATCATTGCGCTAGACTGTGGTATCAAATCGGTAGACCTTATTGGTTACGCCCGGGATAAGGGCATTGACTTTATTGTATGTGATCACCACCTGCCCGGGGATGTTCTCCCCCCGGCGGTAGCCATACTCGACCCCAAGAGGAAAGACTGTAGCTACCCTTTTAAAGAACTACCGGGCTGCGGCATCGGGTTCAAGTTGGCACAAGCCATAACACAGCGTATCCCCACCATAAATGTAGACCCGCTAGGCCTGCTGGACCTAGTGGCGGTCAGCATCGCTTCTGACATCGTCCCTATCTACGGGGAGAACAGGGTACTCACCTACTTTGGGGTGCAGCGTCTAGAAAACAATCCACGACCAGGATTGAAAGCCCTTATGCGTTTGGCGGGCATTTTGAAAAGAGTTACGGTCACACATATCGTTTTTGGGCTGGCGCCGCGGATCAATGCTGCGGGGCGGATATCTCATGCCAAGGCAGCGGTTAACCTGTTACTGGCAAAGTCAGAAGAAGAGGCCGATGACTTTGCAGAACAGCTAAATTCACATAATGATCAACGCAAGGATTTTGACCAGGGGATAACCCAGGAAGCCTTGGGTATGATAGACAACGACCCGGTTTTACAGGCCGCCAAGACAACGGTATTATTTAAAAACGATTGGCATAAAGGGGTCATTGGGATAGTCGCCTCACGTTGTATCGAAAAATATCATAGACCTACCATCATTTTGACAGAGTCTAACAAGATGGCCACAGGCTCGGCGCGTTCTGTACCGGGCTTCGATGTACACTCGGCCATTGACGCATGCAGTGACCTGCTTGAGCAGTATGGTGGTCATAGATACGCGGCAGGGCTCTCTTTAAAGTTGGAAAATATAAACAGCTTCCGGGAAAGATTTGAGGAAGTAGTGGCCGAAAGCATTCCAAGGGAATTGCTCATTCCTCGATTGGATATTGATACCGAACTGGCGTTAGACTACATCACCCCGAACTTCTTTAAAGTCATAGAAAGAATGGCACCGTTTGGGCCGGAAAATCTTCGCCCGGTTTTTGCTAGTGAAAACTGTAAGGTTACCGGTAGTGTGAGTTTGATAAAAGGAGAGCATTTGAAATTCCAGGTTCAGCAGGCTGGGGGCACTAGGCGTTTCGGAGCTATTGCCTTTGGTCAAGCAAGACATTTTGACGCCTTAGCGGATGGCAAGGAGTTTTCCATGGTCTATGCCGTAGAAGAAAACGAATACAAAGGCCTAAAGTCCATACAATTGAATGTTAAGGACATACGCTATAAAGTTGATTAAATGCTTAGGAGCCTGGCCGGTGCCAAAATGACGGGGGAATACTTCCTGCCGCCAAATTTGATAAGCTAAGGAGCAGTTTTATTTTTACAGATATGATCTTAAGGGCAGACACATTAGTTAAAAAATACAAAAAGCGCACAGTGGTAGATAATGTCTCTGTGACCGTAGAGCAAGGGGAGATCGTAGGCCTTTTAGGGCCTAATGGCGCCGGGAAAACCACTACATTTTATATGATCGTGGGCTTGATCAAACCTAATGAGGGCGAGATCTTCCTCGATGAGCAAAACATCACTGATCTGCCCATGTACCGAAGGGCGAAAAGAGGAATAGGCTACCTGGCGCAAGAGGCTTCTGTATTCCGAAAATTGAGTGTTGAAGAAAACATCATGGCCGTGCTGGAAATGAGGAAGATCCCCAAAAGAGAGCAAAAAGAGAAGACAGAGGCACTGCTGGAAGAGTTCAGCCTTACCCATGTGAGAAAAAACTTGGGCATGGTGCTTTCCGGGGGCGAAAGAAGGCGGACCGAAATTGCGCGAGCACTTGCAGTAGATCCAAAATTCGTATTGCTGGACGAACCTTTTGCCGGGGTGGACCCCATTGCCGTAGAGGAGATACAAACCATCGTAGCACAGCTCAAAAATAAAAACATCGGTATCCTGATCACCGATCATAACGTAAACGAGACCCTTTCTATCACCGATAGGGCTTATCTCATGTTTGAAGGAAAACTGTTAAAAGCAGGTTCCGCAGAAGAGCTGGCGGCCGATGAGCAGGTAAGACGCGTTTACCTAGGCCAGCACTTCGAATTAAAGCGGAAAATATAGTTTTCCACTCCCCTGTAAGCGGTTAAGAAGGGGCAGTACTGCATTTTTAATTCATTTTTCTCGTCCGTGTATTTCCACATTTGTTATTTTAAAGGCAGAATTACTGTAAATGTAACGTATTGGATATTCTAAACTCGATATTGACCTGGGTCATGAAAAAGCGTATACATGATATAGAGCTATTCATGAAATACCCCCTCGAAGTACAAGAGGAGCTTCTTCGTGATTTGATACGAAAGGGAAAGAATACAGAATTCGGAAAAAAGTACGGGTTTGAGACCATCCAGTCTTATGATCGTTTTAAGGAACAGGTCCCCATTCATTCTTACGAAGATATATTTCCATACATTGAAAGAGTGATGAAGGGGGAACAAAATGTGTTGTGGCCTTCTGAGATCACCTGGTTTGCCAAATCTTCAGGCACCACCAACGCCCGCAGCAAGTTTATCCCAGTATCTACCGAGGCCCTGGAAAACTGTCATTTTAAGGGAGGTAAAGATCTAATCTCTATTTATGTAAATAATTATCCTGACTCAAGGATGTTCACAGGCAAGGGACTCGCCATAGGCGGCAGCCACCAGATCAACGAATACGACCCCAGTGCAAGCTCTTATTACGGCGACGTGTCTGCCGTAATCATGAAGAACCTCCCCCTATGGGCCCAGGTGATCCGCACCCCTAGCCTGGAAGTAGCGCTCATGGACAAATGGGAAGAAAAGATCGAGAAAATGGCCAGGATCACCGCGGAACAAAACGTAACCAACTTTTCCGGCGTACCCACCTGGACCATCCTGCTCCTGCAGAAGGTCATGGAGCTTAAAAATACAGACAACATCCTGGAGGTATGGCCTAACCTGGAAGTTTTCTTCCATGGTGCCGTGGCTTTTACCCCTTACCGTGAGCTTTTCAAAAAACTGATCCCTACGAGCAAAATGCGGTACTGCGAGACCTATAATGCCTCGGAGGGATTTTTTGGCATACAGGATCAAAAGGATTCTGCCGAACTGCTCCTCATGCTGGATTATGGCATATTTTATGAGTTTATCCCCATGGAAGAGATAGATCAGCCCAACCCGAAAACCTTAGGGCTGGAAGCCGTGAAGGTAGGTAAAAACTATGCCATGCTGATCTCCACGAATGCCGGTCTATGGCGGTACCAGATCGGTGACACCATCAAGTTTACCTCTACCGACCCCTACCGCATCAAGATCAGTGGCCGTACCAAACATTTTATGAATGCATTTGGGGAAGAAGTGATCATAGAAAACGCGGAACTGGCCATTGCCGAAGCCTGCCGTAATACCGGGGCTATCATCGATAACTTTACTGCTGCACCCATCTATTTCGACGAAGGAAATACCGGGGGGCATGAATGGGTGATAGAGTTTAAAACACTTCCTGGTGATATAGAGTCATTTAAATTAGCATTAGATAAAAAACTACGTGAGATCAACTCCGATTACGATGCAAAACGCTACAAAAATATGGCGCTTCAGCCACCGATCATACATTCGGTAAACCAAGGCACCTTTTATGAATGGATGAAAAAAAGAGGGAAGCTGGGCGGCCAAAATAAAGTGCCAAGGTTATCGAATGATCGTGAGCATATCGACGATATCCTGGAAATGATCGGGATTGTGCAAAGCTGATGGTATTAAATATGATCATGGGGCACAAACGAGAACGCCCGGTTTACAAATCCTATTGCCTCGATAAGTACGCATTACGCTACGCTAAATGCGCACTAGTTGAATTGAAAATTCAAGTGACGTATTGAGGGGAGACATCCAGGAACAGCGCGGCACATTTGAGGCCTGCGGGTAAGCGGCCTATAGGGGCTGGATAGCGCGTTTTGAGGGGAAAATGGGCTTGGTTCCTGGCGCCCTTTTCTTTTGTTTCGTTGTGCGTCCTGAAAGTGTAGAAAGAAAGTATTCTACACGTGCTGTTTAACAGATGTCGGAAGGGGCAAA
>JANQLQ010000008.1 GCA_028280565.1 Fulvivirga sp. | reverse complement strand
GTGACAAGGAATCTGCGAAGTCGTGAAACGAAAACCCAGTACACTCAAAAAAAGGTTCAAGTTCAACGACACAGCAGATTCCTGCTCTCACGCATCGCTCACCCTACAAGGCCGGCAGGAATGACGATAAAGAAGGTTTTTTTCGTTTTTAACGAGGATATCTCAAGGATTGATTTATCGCTAAATACCTGTTTGTCAATAACTGAATGTGATAAAGTAGTCTTAGAGTATCATTGAAAATTCAAGTGGCGTATCGAGGGAGGACATCCAGGAACAGCGCGGCACATTTGAGGCTCGTGGGTTAGCGGCTTATAGCGGCTGGATAGCGCGTTTCGAGGGGAAAATGGGCTTGGTTGCTGGCGCCCTTTTCCTTTGTTTCGTTTTCTTTTGGGCGCGCAAAAGAAAATGAAAACCGGGCTTAGAACTACAAAACCACGCTTAAACTGCTCATTTACAGGTTCACATTATCCGAAATATTTTTAAAATGCGGCCTGATTTTCCAAAAATAAACGTTTTACTATCAACGCTAATTTTCAAGGGCACCCTTTTATAGGATCATGAGGCACCAACGAAAACGCCCGGATTACAAATCCTATTGCCTCGATGAGTACGCATTACGTTGCGCTAAATGAGCACTAGGTAACGGTCATTTTTTTATCGGGTCCAGGTTGTTTAACACTTTAACGGCAATTTTTGGAAACAGAAAACTTCTAAATTAGCGTGAGTTTGGGTTGAGGCCTATGTTGAAAATGGATCTAAAAAGGAAAAAAAACGTCTTTGCGAGGCTTTCGAGAGGATTTTGGCGTTGAAAAGCCGCGGTAACCCCCTCAAACATAGGGACTGCCACGCCTTTTCCTACCCCTTTGCCTGTAAAAAAGGCTACCTATGACAACCTTGTTCTTATCGTCATTGCGAACCCAGCGCTGGTTTGGAGGGCTAGCAGTGAAGCCATCCCCTGCTCGAGAAGCGATAGCAAAATCTATGCGGTATATCTCCTGGAGGGGATGGCTTCGTAGCCCCTGCACGAACATCGCCAGTATCGCCATGACGATCCGTTTTTTTGCCTGTCATCTCCACTCCAAGCATTTTTGCGAAAATGGTACCACTCGCAGTGACGATAAGTACCTGTTTTTTTAAGATTTTTACTACCGAAACTCGCATTAAATTAGAACTGGTGAGTGTCAACCTAGCTGGCCTCCACATAGCTTTGATAGTTTTCAACGGATACAATGTCAATCGGCAACAACTTCTTCTTGGGAGGGTTTTTCCCGAATAGGATATAATCAAACAAGTAGGTGATCCCAAAGTATGCCTGCTGAAAAGGATTTTGATTAATAAGAAAATCAATTCGCCTTTTTTTCAAAAACTCGATATTCTCTTCCACCAGGTCATATCCGACCAGGGGGATCTCCCCTAACCCGAGCGCTTCGAGTAAAGAAGCAACCCTGTAGGCCTTAGAGGTTGAAACAAATACGCCAGCCACATCTTTATCCCTCAAAAGTTCCCCCTTAAGCAGTTCTACGCTCGATTGCTGCTGGAAATTGATACTTATGGTTTCAAACGGATAGCGCTGTTTTTCCTTCTCGGCGAAATAATCCTTAAACCCTTGCTCTTTCTGCATCATGTGCGAAGAGTTACTGGGGTCTTCGTCCACATGTATAACCAAAAGCTTACCATCCTTATTGGTGATCCGGGTAAGGAGATCAGCTCCTACCCTTCCACTGTTAAACAGGTCCTGGCCGATAAAGGACAGTGAGTTCTCGATGAAGGAGTTAAATGTGATAGAGGGGATTTTTAAACGGATACAGTCTTGCAAGAATCCAATTGATTCCCGGTAAAATAGAGGCGCTAACAGTACACCATCCGGTTTTTCGCCTAGGGTCTTCTCACAGAGAGTTTGAAAGCTTTTTGGGTCATTATGATCATAAAATTGGATTTCCGTAGATAATGCGAAATCCGCAAAACCTTTTTCGGCGGCTTGGACTCCTTTTTTGGCACTTTCCCAATAACTATCATTTTCGGTGGAGGGGATTAGTACATGAATTCCATATGTCCTGTTTTCTTTTAGGGAACGCGCAATAGCATTGGGTTTAAAATCAACTTCCTGCAAAAAGTCCTTTACTCTTTTCCTAGTCGCCTCAGAAACACCTTCGCGACCATGGATCACCCGGTCTACCGTGCCCCGCGAAAGATTGAGTTTCTTCGCTACTTCGCTCATGGTGTATTTTTTCTTCATACAGTGGGTATTCTTGATGTAATGCCTCTAAGATCGCCGGTGCGCTTGGCTACCCTTTTCGATAATTCTTAACATAATCATTGTTCTCCAAGTCTCATGTCATCAAGGTGTCCGTAGTCATATTGATGCACGTCTTTTCCTTGATCCAGTTCAATTCTTGCCGGTTAAGCCGGCATGTTTTATCTCTTATTTTTAAGTGCGAACATCTTTAAACTAGGGGCTTTCGCGAATTCCTACACAAAATTACGCAAAGAAGAGATTTTCATTATTGCCAGTATCAACCTCGTCTTGTCATTTTGGGACCTCGTAGTGACGTTGAATAAGCTCTGCGATTTCCTTCTTACGATCAAGCATTACTTTACTCAAATGCAACTGGCACTTTGCCCTTTGGAGGTTGTGACCGGGGGAATCGATCTTATAGTACACATCGCCTGCCAAATAATCCGTAAGAAACCTCACCCCCATGATAAAGGCCATAAATGGAGCAGAAATGTGAAGGGATTCCAGCTCTGAAGGGGTAAGCACCTCACGTGTCGCGTCTAAATAGCCCTCCGTGTAAGCCTCGTACTTTGCTATATCTACATCTACTATGGAGAGGTCAGCTTCGTCTTCCTCACAAGTTACGCTGCCTGTTCTTATTCCATCTCCAAAATCATAATGGACCAAACCTGGCATTACCGTGTCCAGGTCTATCACACATTTGCCTTTGTCCTTTTCATCCAGCAACACATTATTGAATTTAGTGTCATTGTGTGTCACCCTTAAGGGTACCCTCCCCTTACGGACCAAGTCCTGTAAAACGAGCAGTTCGCCGGCCGTATCTTTCACAAACTTTATTTGATCGATCGCCTGCCCCTTGCGCCCTGTGTGAGATACTTCCAATGCCTGTGAGAACTGCTGAAGCCTGTACTCAAGGTCGTGAAAGCGGGGAATGGTGATACATAACTGATCACTGGAGAAATCGGTCAGATCACTGAGAAACTGCCCAAAAGCTTTTGCCCCCTCATATACTTGTGCCGTGGTCTCGGGATGGTCGTAGGATCGTAAGTTTTTCATAAACCTAAACACTCTCCAATACTCTTCTCCATGTTGATAAAACCACTTACCTTCCTTCGTATGGATGAGGGTAAGGACCTTTTCGTGGATACCGGGATCTCGCTTACTTAGTAACTTTTTGCGGATATGGGACGTGACGAAGGCTATATTGTGCATCAAGCCCTCTACCTGCCCGAAAACTTTATGGTTGATCTTTTGCAGCAAGTAAGCAGGTGCTGCAGGATCGCTGTTAACCACATGGTAGGTATCATTGATATGCCCACCCCCGTAAGGTTGAGCATTAGCCATCGATCCCTCGATGGCAAAATGTTGGATGACCTGGTCAATATTCATTTAGTTCCAAAGTTGATGAGGATAAACCCCGGACTCCACCAGGTCGCTTATCCTTTTAACGACCCCGGGTTTGTCGTCTTTATAAGTGACACCAAACCACACGTTGTCTGTTTTAAGTACCGGCACTTTTATTCCCGAACTCCTAACATAATCCAAGACGGTTGGGATGTAATATTCCGCCTTAAGATCGTGCTTATTGTTTTCGAAAAATTGTAAAAACCCCTGTTCCATCAAGTCGAAAACTTTTGGGGAGAATCCCATCAAATTCATAGAAACCGTTTCCAGGCCGGTCAAAGGAATTTGCACGCCATTTTCTTCATAATAGGCTGTTGTATGGCCTCCTTTATAGATATCGGTCCTTTCTACGATACTCTTTAGGAACCCTTGATCATCTACTTCACAAATCCCTCTTGAGACCCTGCCATGATCGGAGAGCGTATTTTTTAGCACATAGCCCACCAGGCAGGCATACAGCTCGTCATCATTGATACCGAGCAAATGATCATGGATCCCTTTTAGACTGGTACGGCCATAGTAATCATCGGCATTGACAATTACGAACGGTTCTTTTACTACCTCGTTGGCCGTCCAGGCGGCATGCGCCGTACCCCAGGGTTTCTCTCTCCCTTGTGGAACCGTCAAGCCCGCCGGAAGCGTATCCAACTCCTGGAATACATAATGAAATTCGGCCTGCTTCGAAATGTTAGCCACAAAAACCTGGTGGAATTCGGCTTCCATGCTTTTCCTGATCACAAAAACCACTTTTTGAAACCCGGCTTTCAAAGCATCATACAAGGCGTAATCTACAAGCGTCTCTCCACTAGGCCCAAATTGATCGATCTGTTTAAGGCCACCGTAGCGACTGCCGAGCCCTGCCGCCAACACTACCAGGGAAGGACGTTTCATATTTTTCTCCATCGAATTTTTATTCTATGTTAAGCTTAGCCGAAACTCTTAAAAGCAGGTAGACAGAGACCGTAAATAGCAATGCCAACCAAATCCCCGGTTGTATATTGCCATATACAAAACTACCAATAGAAAACAACGCACTATAAATACTGAGGCATCCTAACAATACACATACAACACCGTGTGGTAGATCCCAGGCTTTGCCTTTAGTCGCTATCGGGTCGTTCTGTAAGTCGGCAAGCTCGATGATCTTTTTCCATCCGGGCCCACCGGGGTGGGTCAGCCTGTAAAACTTCTTAAGCGTTTCAAGATATTCTTTAGGCGCTACAAATACCGTAGTCACCCACGCCACAGTAGTAATGACGACTGCCAATAGGAGTTTCGTAGTAAACACATCCACCACACCGTTGGCGAGGGCATCGTCCGGCACCCAGAGGACCAATACCACGGCATTGATGGTGGCTACGATCATGGCTACAATTTCTGTCCATGCGTTGATACGCCACCAGAACCATCGCAACAAATAAATGGCCCCGGACCCGGCACCTGATAGCAACAAGATGTCAAAGGCTTGGGTTGCATTCTCCAATAGGGTCAAAGAAAAAATCGCGGTGATCACCATAAGCGTAATGGTCGATAATCGCCCCACTAACACCAGTTCCTTTTCGGAGGCTCCTGGTTTAACAAAACGCCTGTAGAAGTCATTGACCACGTAGGATGAACCCCAGTTGAGATGGGTACCGATGGTGGACATGTAGGCCGCTATTAATGAAGCGACCACCAGCCCTAACCATCCCGGCGAAAGTCTTGAAAGCATGGCCGGGTAGGCTACGTCATGGCCCAAATACTGTTCCGTGATCCCGGGAAATTCTTTTTGGATAGATTCGAGGTCAGGAAATACTACGATGGAAGCCAAGGCCACCACGATCCAGGGCCAAGGCCTTAGCGCATAATGAGCGAAATTGAAAAACAAAGTTGCCCCTACGGCGTTCTTTTCATCCTTCGCCGAAAGCATCCGCTGTGCAATGTAGCCTCCTCCCCCCGGTTCAGCGCCGGGATACCATACGGCCCACCACTGCACGGCCACTGGGATGATCAACAAAGTGACCAGGCTGGAAGTATCGGTGAAGTCCGGCACCACCGTCAGCTTATCCTGTACGTCAGCGTGTGCAAGCAGCTGTGACAGCCCTCCTACCTCGGGTTGGTTTACAGCTACTACCGCAGCATAAACCGCCCCTGCCATAGCGATACCGTACTGAAAGAAGTCCGCCCAGATCACTCCTTTGATCCCTCCTAATGAAGCATAGATCACCACCCCGGCAGATGCAGCCAGGACCGTGGTGAGCGGAGATAGCCCGAGCATTACAGCGCCTATTTTGATGGCAGCCAAGGTAACTGTTCCCATAATAAGGCAATTGAAGAAGATCCCAAGGTATAGAGAACGGAATCCTCGTAAGAATGAAGCTGCCTTGCCGCTGTACCTGAGCTCATAAAACTCCAGGTCCGTCATTACGTTGGACCTCCTCCAGAGCTTAGCATAGATGAAGACGGTCACCATGCCTGTAATGAGAAAAGCCCACCATGCCCAGTTTTTTGCCACCCCATCCTCCCTGACCATGCCGGTCACCAGGTTAGGGGTATCGGCAGAAAAGGTGCAGGCCACCATAGATACCCCAAGGAGCCACCAAGGCATAGTCCTTCCGCCAAGAAAATAATCATTGGTACTCCTGCCGGCTGTACGCGAAGCTACCCAGCCTATACCCAGCACGATTACAAAAAAAACAGCGATGATCACCCAATCTATGGATTCTAAAATCATAATCAGAAATTTTTAAGAAAACAAAGAATGAATGCCGATTTCATTTCGACCGGCATTTCATTCTTTGCGAGGAGACAGCATTTAACAAACCTAAACCAATATGAATTTTGCCTGGAACACTCCTCAATTCATTAATACTCATACCGTACAAAGGCCTCTATGGCTTCATATTCTGTGAAACCAAGTTTGTCATAGGCCTTTGCCGTTGCCCGGTTCCGATCCTCGGATCGCTGCCAAAATTCCCGGGAGTCGTCCCCGGGAAATACCGGGGTGTCTTTTTGTGATTGATGTTTGAAGATGGCCAGTCTTTTTTTTCGTAGATCTTCGGGACTCAAAGGCACTGCCATTTCAATTTCATGTAAAGGCCATTCGTGCCATGCCCCGCGGTACATCCACAGCCAACAGTCTTTTACCCACGCCTCGTCTTTCAACTGCCTGAGCCCTTCTACAATGGCATCAAAACACACTTTATGCGTTCCGTGGGGGTCTCTCAAATCTCCGGCAGCAAATACTTGGTGGGGCTTTACCTCTTCGAGGAGCTCTTTCAAAATATGAATATCCTTGTCCCCAACCTCTTTCTTTTGCGAAAGCCCTGTTTCGTAAAAGGGTAAGTTAAGAAAGTGAATGTGATCTTCGTCCAGCCCAACGAACCTGGCGCCGGCAGCGGCCTCTCCTTTCCTGATCAAGCCTTTGATCAATCGTACCAAGTCCGAATCCGGAACATCCTCTTTTTTGGTGCTGATCGTTTTGAGCACCTCGTCATAAGCCCCTGTAAACAACCCGCTCTTGTCGCCTAGGCTTACAGCAAGGTCATTGGCAAATTGACTGAAGCGCCGTGCGTCGTCATCGTAAACCGCAATATTGCCTGAAGTCTGGTAAGCTACATGTACATCGTGTCCTTGCTCTACCAGCCGCAGGAAGGTCCCTCCCATTGAGATCACGTCATCGTCGGGGTGGGGACTAAATAGGATCACTCTTTTCTTCCCGGGAAGAGCTCTTTCGGGCCGGGAGCTGTCATCGGTATTAGGCTTACCTCCCGGCCACCCGGTTATGGTGTGTTGAATGGTATTGAACACTTTGACATTCAGCCGCTGGGAATCTCCTGCATAAGCCAACAGGTCGCCTAAGCCATTCTTCCGGTAATCTTTTTCCGTTAGTTTTAATATAGGTTTACTAAGATGCTCGCTTAACCAAATGACCGCGCTCTTGGCAAGTTGATCCTCCCATTTCACCACGGATACAACCCATGGCCACCTAATACGGGTGAGATCTTGTGAAGCATCATCATCGATTATCACTTTAATCTCCGGGTGATGTTGTAAAAAAGTAGCGGGTATCTCCTCGGAGATAGGCCCTTCTACCGACTCTTTTATGATGGGGGCCTTTTTTTCACCCCAGGCCAGCAGGTACACCTGGCGAGCTTTCATAATGCTTTTGATCCCCATGGTGATAGCCCTGCGCGGTACGAGTTCCTCCCTTAAAAATTCGCGGGTAGCATCCATGATGGTTATGGGATGCAGCTTCACCAGCCTCGTCAAAGACTCTTCGTGTGAGCCGGGCTCGTTAAACCCAATGTGCCCTGTCCGCCCTATACCCAACAGTTGGACGTCCAATCCTCCATAGGCATCAATTCTCTGCTCGTAATAACTGCAAAAATCACTGACCTTCTCTTCCTCCATTTCACCATCCGGGATATTGACATTTTCCGGGGGAATATCGATATGGTCAAAAAGATGGTGATGCATGAAAAAGTGATAGCTCAGCTTTGATGCTTTAGACATGGGGTAGTATTCGTCCAAGTTAAAGGTCACCACGTTTTTGAAACTGAGACCCTCTTCCCGGTGTAGCCTTACCAATTCCCGGTACACTTCTTTTGGCGAATCACCGGTGGCTAATCCTAGTACTGCTGTTTCGTTATCTTGTTGTTTCCTTTTCACCAGGGCAGCAATCTCCGAAGCCACCTGCTTACAGGCCTGCGTGCTACTTCTCACAATAGTCACCGGCAACCGCTCCAACATGGAGGCTGTTGCATCTCGAATAGGTTCTGTTACTACCATTTCATGCTAAAGGTTTTGTTCTCTAGATATTTGCCTAAATATAAACGTTATACGAGCACGAAGCAATTATAAGCTGTTTTTTTTAATCAAATTTATCCTTCACAACGCCAATAGGCAGCCATACGCAACTTTTTCCCCTAACCCATTCAAGCCTAGGAGGTCCAACGGTGTACAGGATCAGCTAGGTTCGAGGTGTCGATCCGTAAGCAATAGGCAAAAGGAAGTAGGCAAAAAAATTATAGGGTTGCCGATTGCACTTTGCCTAATGCCGACTTTAAGAAGGGCATCATTGAAATAGGGAGAAGATCATCGAAAAAATAAGGGTGTTTATGAAAGAAGTGACCCAATGACTGGTACCACTCCATAGTATTGAGTCGTGAGTATTGAGTCGTTGAGCCTTAAGTCTAGATTTAAAAAAGCAGACAGACTTGTCTGTTTTATTGGTATTCGTTTATATTTACAACGTGAAGCACACAGGAATAAGACAACGGATCATTGAAACTGCCTCGCTCCTATTTTACAGGAATGGGTATAATTCAACGGGCATTAACGAAATTATTTCTGAATCGGGAATCGCGAAAGCAACGCTTTACAGTCATTTCAAGTCGAAGGAAGATATCTGTCTTTCCTATTTGCAATTCAAGAATACAACATTTTTAGAGGATATTAAGGTCTTTTGTACATCCAAACCCAAAGGTAAACCCCAGCTGATTGCCATTTTTGATTTCCTGCTATCCTTCTTCAAGGATAAAGATTTTAGTGGTTGCTGGTGCATTAAAACCGTTTCTGAGATCCCGAAAGAAAATGTAAAGATCAGGGCGGAAATACAACGGCAAAAGAACGTTTTCATTCAATGGATAACTGACCTGGTTGATGACAATGTGAAAGATTTAAATACGAGTCAGAAAAAGACACTGGCTAACCGCATATATCTGTTGTATGAAAGCGCGGTAGCAGAGAGTTATTTGCATGGGTCGGATTGGCCTATAAAAGAAGCAAAGGACTTATGTTCGCTCATTATTAAGTAAAAAAATTTAAAACCAACAGACAGACTTGTCTGTCTTTTCAACTCTAAAACAAATAACATGGAAAATTTCAAAAACAAAGTAGCCATCATTATAGGAGGCACCAGTGGAATCGGGAGAAAAACAGCCGAACAATTATTAGGGGAAGGAGCGATTGTTCATATTGTTGGGAGAAGTACGGATAAGTTCCCGGACCAAGAGAATTTAGTGAAACACCAAATTGATATAACTTCAGAAAGTGAGGTGGCCGGTTTCATAGGGGATCTAAATGCTTTGAATAAGATTGACTTTTTGGTCAATTCATCAGGAATATTTGCCCCTAAGCCCTTTTTAGAGCATACACTGGGAGATTATAACTCTTACCTCGATCTGAATAGGGGATTTTTCTTCCTCACACAAGCCGTAGCTAAAAAGATGAAAGAAGCCGGCGGAGGTGCCATTGTGAACGTAGGTTCAATGTGGGCAAAGCAAGCGGTAAAAGCTACGCCTTCTTCTGCGTACTCCATGCAAAAAGCCGGGCTTCACAGTCTTACACAACATTTGGCCATGGAATTAGCCGATCATAATATCCGGGTCAATGCCGTATCACCGGCCGTGGTAAACACCCCTGTCTATCATGGGGTTTTCGGAGGAAAAGAGGAAGCTGAAAAAGCGTTGGACGGGCTTAATGGTTTTCACCCCATTGGTCGAAATGGTACACCAGCAGACATTGCTAACTGCATTCTATTTCTCCTTTCGGAACAAGCATCATGGGTGACCGGTGCAATTTGGGATACGGATGGTGGTGTCTTAGCAGGTAGGAATTAAAAAGCAGGCCATAAAGTGTATAAGTAAAAACGGTTCGAAAATAATCTTGAACCGTTTTTATTGTTGATACAGAAACCTAATTTAGAGCTAAGTACCCATAATCTGCCACGGGTTGTAGTTTAAAAACCAGCTGATGAAAAGATTACTTCTTCAAGTACCTATTATCTTATTACTCACCTTGAGTTGCAGCAAAAGAACGGACCCTGCCGAAAACGTCACAAAGTATTATAACGCCTTCAACAATTCCGACTACGACCAGGTAAAAGCCTTGATAACTGACAGCATCACTATTATCTCGGGGGATTATATCATGCCATATTCTGCTGAAAGCTATTACGAACATTTTAAATGGGATTCCGTTTTTCAACCCACTTATAAGCTATTGGAATTAGAGGAATTAGGTGACCAGCTAATTGCTACAGTAGAGGTAAACTCTTTGCGCTTTGAATTCCTGAAAAATAACCCCTTGACCTGCAAACACAAAATCTCGTTTAAGGCTGGAAAACTAGCCAAATTTGAATCTCTTGATTGCATGGGTGCGGATTGGGAGCTATGGCAAAAAGAAATAGACTCTTTAGTCAGTTGGGTCAATATCCATCACCCAGAACTTAATGGATTCATCCATGACTTAACCATGAAGGGTGCTGTAAATTATTTAAAGGCCATAGAGCTGTATGAGAATAGTAAAACCGGCCCATCGGCACCTAAGGATAAATAGCTTTTATTTCTTTACACGAATGAGTCATTTATTAATGATGAGGGCATCATTAAAAATTAAAGTGGCGTATGGAGGGGAGACGTCCAGGAACAGCGCGGCCCATTTGAGGCCCGTGGGCAAGCGGCCTATAGGGGCTGAGTTGTGCGTTTAGCGGGTAAAATGGGCTTGGTTGCTGGCGCCCTTTTCTTTTGTTTCGTTTCCTTTTGGCGTGCAAAAGAAAATGAAAACCAGGCTTAGAACCACAAAACCCCGCTTAAAATGCTCATTTACAGGCTGGCATTGCCCGAAACATCTTGAAAATGTAGCCTAATTTGCCAGGGTTAAACATTCTTCTATCAAAGCTAATTTTCAAGGACGCCCTGTATAATGATCCTCTCTGATCATTATGCGATCTACAAGAGAGGGGGCTATGACCTCCTCATTCGTAGATTACGCATAAATAGTCCTATTCACTTTCTTCTTTTAAAGTGCTGTGATAAAACCCAGGGCCCTGGTCCAATTCTATTTGCAGTAATTCCGCTACAATCTTAGCCACATCTTCCAGCAGCATTTTTTCAATGGCCAGGCCTTCCTGCATCCCTTTTCCATAGCCCACGAAGCCAGTAGCGATGTCGTAAAAGTTTGGGTAATACCCATGCGTTCCTCCTTTTTTATACGTCATGAGGTCTCCTTCTGTACGATTATCAAAGCGGTATCCTTTTTTTGCCGTCAATGCCAATTTTACTCTTGGATCACCTCCACGTACTGCAATTTGGCCTTCGTCAACGATCTCGAAAGCACTTCGTACTTCCAAGGGTAATGCTGAAAGCATTTGCTGAATTTGCAGTAGGGCTTTTTTGTCATTTTCATCCCTTAAGTGCAAAAAAGCAGCGCCCCCAGACGCAAAGAAAAAAGCCTTGGGTTTGCCGTTCTTTGGATCATGCATCCCATGCTGGAACAAAAGGATATTCGGTGATACTACGGTATGTACATCTACAAAACCATGGTCCCCGGTAACGATAATGGTAGTTTCTTTTTCTATCCCTGCCTTTTGCAAGGCATCGCGAATAATGCCTACGGCATTGTCCGCCCCGGCAATAGCTTTTCTAACCAACAGCCCTTCCCTACCTTCGCGGTGCTGGGCACCATCGGTATTGGGTAGGTGGATCGTCAATAGGTTAGGTTTATACTTCCTTAAAAGATACCCGGCGATGCGCGCCAAATTTTGGTCCATGCTCAATGAGCTAAGGTTGTAATCATTGATCTCTAAAGTACCCGTAGCATTTTTGACCACCTCTTCAAACAAGCCTTTCGGATTGGCTTTTTCGGATGTTGCCCCCCTACGGTCCATGGGGTTTTTAAAAGACCAGAACTCCGGGATGTTATAATCGATATACTCTGCATTTACAGAAACCGGCCAGGAAACCGAAGCGGTGGTCAACCCCTTTTCTTTAGCGGCCTGCCAAAGGGTCTTACTTTTGATCTCTTTAAAATCATAGACCCAGCTCCCGGCAGAGCCATCTTCTTCTATTTCGGTATTGTAATAGATCCCATGCTCTCTCGGGGTAGTCCCGGTAATTAAAGTGGTATGGGAAGGATAGGTGACCGTAGGAAAAACCCCCGTTACCTCCTTAGCCCCCACTCCTTGGGCGTACATCTCCTGCAGGTGGGGGGTAGGCATGGACGCCTCCGTGTAGAACTCGGGCCTGAATCCGTCAATGCTGATCACCACGACATGTTTGGGATACTCTTGTGCTGTTAGGGATTGGCAAAAAACCACCCCTAACAGCAGCAAAAGTTTACATGAACGGAACAATGTCTTCAGAAGTTTTATTATCAACAATTACCTTGTTCATATCAAATAACATCGTGACGTCGCCGGCTTCATCGACAGTAAAAGCATCCATTCCCCCATTTAATGGAATAAACATTGGGAGTACCGGCTGGATAAAGGCGTCGCCCACATTGGGATTGTTTAATTGTTCTGTTTCAGATACAGGAAAACGAATCCCCAAATCACTGCTTCTTCTTCCTTCACTTATAAAAACCTCCTGGCGTAACCTGTATACCAGGTACAATAGTTCGTCGACAGTAGTGGTGGCGTTAATTTCGTCCCTTGTTACCCTTGTACCCGAAACAGTAAAGGTTGTGATCTCATCGGTTCTGCGGTCTAGCACATACCCCTCTTTAAACGTCGAATTTTCATCTTCCCGTATTCGTACCGCAGTTGTGGGATACCCTGACCTATTGGGACCGATCCTGGTCTCACCACTGTCATCCAATAATTCCGTGGACCTGCCTTCGACGACATCCAATAAGGCAACTCCCATGGCTTGTGCATCATCCAAGTTATTTTCCGCCAATAAAACTTCCATCATGATCAAATAGGCCTCCTCAGCCTTCGCCAGGGCCACGGGTCGTTGGTCAGTTGCCGCTGTTCCTCGATTAAAATATTTCGGATCCAAGAAGTCCAGCCTCGGCAAGGGTTCAAAGGATTGATTAGGCCCGATAGGAAATAAGGCACCCTGTAATTGATTTCCAAAGCCGTTCTCCCCATCAAAACCTGCCATGAAAAGTAATGATGTGTCGCCTACAAGTGTATTGGCAAGATTTCTTGTATTGGCTAAATCTCCTAATTTGTAATAGGTCCTAGCCTTCAAAAGTTGATAGGCATCAATGGCTTCGGCATCTGAAGATTCAGCAATGGCCAGGTCAAATTCCTCTATAGCCGTTTCTAACAGGGTTTGCCAGCCCACCACCTCACCGAGGGCATCGATGGGAAGCCCGGTAAAGTTTTCGCCGGCCAGCAGCAGGGCAAACCCCCTGCAAAAATGCATGTAGGCCAGGTCTTCAGCCTCGATGCTTGGATCGGCTGGGGCAACGGTCTCTAATCCATAGTCGGCCATTTCACGCAACCGTCCCACTTCCCGTTGCAAAATGTTCACATCCAAATCGGTAAAATCCACCACCGGCGCATCGAACACTTTACTGTAAAGCGTACTGTTATTGAAATAATTATCGGAGATCATTTCCGTATTGATCAAAATCGTACTCATTGTGGACGCCAGCTGACCCCTAAGCCCCGTCACCCAACTTTTAGACGGCCCCGGCGTGTCCAAGAAAATCTCTTCGGTCACATTCGGATTTTCAACACAAGCCCCAAAGATCATAAGGGAAAAAACCGGAAGTATATTTCTTAGTTTCATTTTAGTGCGAGTTTTTAAACGTTATTTAAAGTTGATCCTAACTGTTGTCAAGAATTGCCTGGGTGCCGAATACACGGCATATGAAATTCCGCCTGTGGAAGCACCTCCTTGTCCTTGGGCCGCCCCACTTTGCGTAGCCTCGGGATCAAATGACGAAGACGCGAAGTTTAACGGGTTCACAACATTAGCTCCTATGGTTATCCTATTGAAAATAGCACTTGAGCCGGGCGTTATAGTATAATTCACGCCGATATCGCGAACCTTTATAAAGTCCGTTTTCTCTATGAACTCATTGGTAAAATTCAACCAATTTGATCTCCCGTTAGCTTCAATTTCAGCCGCTGGTATTATATCCTCTGAAGCTTGGTATAAAAACCTGAACTGCTGGTCAAAACTATGGGCGTAAGCGCCCTGCTGGTAACTGGCATTGGCAAATAAAGAGAAGTTTCCATAATCGAAAGCCAGTCCCATGTTACCATACAGGTCGGGGAGGGTTGTCCCGAGAAAAGAATTTGGGGTAGTGCTTTCAAAAACACCATTTTCACCAAAAACGCCTAGGTTTCCTCTCAAATACCCTACTGGGAACCCTTCTTCCACCACGGTCTGGATGGTACGGGCACTAAAGCCATTGATATTGAAAGGCGCTGTGCCGCCGGAGCTCACCACCTCGTTATCCAAGGTGTTTACCGAAAAGTTAAATCGTAACGAACTTTGATCTGTCCTAATGGGCTCCACATTTACGCTTATCTCCCACCCTTTGTTTTCAATCTCACCTACATTAGACAATTGACTTTGATCAAAACCGGTAGACGGTGTCGGTGGTACGAAAAAAAGTGCATCTTGTGTTGTAGCATTATACCTTGAAACCGAAAAGCTGACGCGATTATTGAACATAGCCACGTCTATTCCTGCTTCAATGGTTGTGGTCTGCTCCGGTTTGAGATCATCGTTACCGGGATTAGCAAAAAATGCCGCCTGTTCACCCTGGAAGCCGGTGAAAGTGATCGTTCTTTCGTTTACAAATGCCGGCGGTAAGTTCCCCGCCAGTCCATAGTTACCCCGGATCCGTAATGAATTTAACCAGTCTACACCTTGTAAAAAAGGTTCATCACTGGCTAAGTAAGATAGACCCACCTTAGGGTAGTATTGGGTACCGATATTATCTCCAAAAGCGGGGTTTCTGTCTCCACGAACTCCTAAGTCCAGGAAAACTTTGTCCTGGTACCCGATGTTTTGCTGAACATAAATACCATAGTTCAGAACTTCAATTAAAAACTCATCACTGTTCCTAATTGCGGCATCGCTTATAACCTGGGCTCCATCCCTAATGTTCGTTCCTACAAATTCGACCTGGCGATCTTCATTGCGAAACAGTTGTCCCCCCGCAGTAGAGATAAAAGAAAAGTCCCCGGCAAACCATTTGTACTGGCCTGTAAACTCCAACGTGATCCCAAAGTAATCCCGGTCTACATTGGTAATGCTTCCCTCATCGTTTACTTCGTTTTGCGTAGTGTGTGAAAGGTACTCATTGGTGATAATGGTTTGCTCGGTTTGCAAACGATAATCAATACCACCGGTAAATTTCAATTCCAAGTTGTTTATCGGCGTGTACTTGAAGGACTGGGAGGTAATAAAACGGTTGACATTGATCTCATTGTCCTGCAACTCCTCTGCCCTGTGAGCATAAGCCTTTATCTCGTCAAACTCGGCATCGGTGAGTTCATCTAACCTATTATTGAAACCGACTAAAGTAGAGGAACCACTTTCCGCAAACCAAAGTCCCGTATACCCCCCCTGGTTGCCATTTCGGTTTCTATTGAATTGGTTATTGACAAAAATGAAAGAGCTGTTGTAATCCACTTTTTCTCCCAGCTTTGCGCGAAACCCGGTACTAAAGTCTATTTTTCTATTGGCATTGTTATCAGCAAACTGGGACCCTTCATTGTCAAAGAAATTACCGGAAAAACTGTATCCAAAGTCCTCGTTACCGCCATTGATCCCTAGGTGATATTTTTGGTAAAATCCATTTTGAAACAGTAGATCTTCTGACCTTTCAAAATGAAGGAAATCGGTCGTTGGAGTTTCAATGCCGGTTTGTACCTCAAAGGTGATGTCGGTCTTGGAAGAAGCACCTCCCTTTTTTGTAAAAATTTGAATGACTCCATTGGCTGCGTCAGCCCCATACAATGTAGTAGCCGCACCTCCATTGATAAACTCTATGCGTTCAATATTATCCATTGGGATATCGGCAATTGAACTAATGGCAGCTCTTTGGGCATTCCCTCCTCCCAAAGTACCCCGGGTGTTCAGGTTATCCATCCTTACCCCGTCTATGTAGAATATGGGGGTAGAATTCAAAAAAGCCGAGTTTACACCGCGTGCACGGATCAAAGAAGTAGCGCCGGCCTGGCCCCCGGTCAAACTTATTTGGGCGTTGGGAAGTTTGGCTGAAAGTAGCTGGTCGATACGCTGCGAGGGAATATTTTCCAGCTCTTCGGCTTTTATTACCTCTACCTTATTTGAAATTCGGTTTTCATTAATTCCCGCTCCCTGCCCGGTAACGACCACCTCGCCTAAAAATGACGTGTTCTGTTTGAGAGAAACATTGAAAGTTGTTTGGTTAGCTATGCTTACTTCCTGCGTCTCAAACCCGATATAGGAGATCACCAAAGTCTCCGCATCATCGGGTACGGAGAGCCGGAAGTTGCCCTTTGCATCGGTGATCGTACCCATAGACGTTCCTTTTACCTGCACCGTAGCGCCTATGAGAGGCTCACCAGTTTCAGCATCCATTACTCTTCCCTGCAGGTTTTTATCATAAAGAAGGACTTCAACAGGTTTCTTGTCCTTGTCACTTTTAGGTTCTGTTACCGCGATGACTTCATTTACCTGGCGAAAATTTAACCTGGCTTGCTCACTGATCGAATTCAAAGCATCTCCTAACGTCTTTTCTTCAAAAGTGACTTTAGGTCTGCCTTTTAGAACTTTTTTCTCGAAAAAGAACCTGAAATCTGTTTTTGATTCAATTTCTTCGAACACATCATGAATTGATCTGCCTTTAACAGACATCTCGAATTTCACATCAAATACATTCTCTGCCTGGCCTTTAAGGCCAGTTGCGAAAGCCAGGTCACACGCCAGTGCAATCAGTAAAAGTTGACCAACGCTAAGTTTCATTAAGTATATTAAATGATTAAAAGATCTTGGTTTCATTTAGATTTTTAGTTGATTCCAAAGCATAAAAAGTCTCGATTCCTATCTTTGGAATGATTTGATTTAGTTCAAATTGTGATCCCGAGGTATTCAGCGCTGCCAAACGACTTGGTACTTCGGGGTTTCTTTATTTAGTCAGTTATCTCATCATAGGCCTTACAAGTTTTTTAGTTTTCGAATTTCACAGTTACTATATCGTCCCGGACCTGGAACTCAAATCCTTTTGAATAACCAATGGTATTCAACACGAGCTCCAGGCTCATATCTTTAAACTCACCGGATACTTCCCACTTTTCAGCTGGCTCATTGGCAAATTGAAACTCCACTCCATACCAGCTGGCGAGTTGATCAAACACCCGTTCATAGCTAGCATCAGACAGGTAAATGATCCCATCTTTCCAAGCTATGAGTTCCTTTTTATCAAATGGACCGATTTTAATGTCTCCCGACTTACCGTCGTATAATGCACTTTCTCCCGGGCTGAGGTACACCTCTGATGTATTGAAAGCCGATGCTTCAGCGATGGACCTTACTTTTACTTTGCCTGTAACCAGTGCCACCGAAACGGAGGAGGAGTCATAGGCATGAACGTTGAAAGAGGTTCCAAGCACCGTAGTTTGAATATCATGTGACGTGACCGAAAAAGGTCTATCGGTATCTTTTTTTACGTCGAAGAAAGCCTCGCCACGGAGTTCGACTTCCCTTAGCGTTCCAGGAAATGTTCCCGGGTACTTGATTGAACTCAACGAGTTCAAACGAACAACGGAACCATCATTTAATAGGATGGTGGCTTTCTGCCCCTTACTGGTAGATTTGGTGATGTATTTTAGTTCGGACCCTGGCGACCGTACTTGCAAATGATAAGCTACCCCAATCCCCAAAGCAACAATAACAGAAGCTGCTACTCTCCACATCCATTTACCCGTTTTGGGCTTATCACTTTTAGCGGGGGCGAGTTTTTTCTTTTGAATGGAATTATAAATTTCTATTCTCAGATCATTCTTTTCTTCGTCGCTAAAAGAATTCCACCCTTCCCCCGTTTTTTGGAGCTTTTTGTAAAAGTTTTCAACGAGTTGCTTCTCCTGTTCGGAAACAATGCCATTAAAGTAACGGTCCAGCAGCTCTTGAAATTCGTGTTTGGTCATTCTTTGCATATACTTGGATGTTGCTTAACCGCTACCAACCACGTAAGCTAAAATGACATATTATTTGAATTTAATACTGGGATAAAATAGAGATCACAAATCCACTACTTCAAGAGGATAAAAAGGATCAAGGAGGCTGCCGAAGAATCAAGATTGGATCGGATCTGGCGCAGTGCGTTGCTAATATGCGTTTCTACGGTTCTAACAGAAATACTGAGTCTCTCTGCTATTTGGTTATTAGAAAGATGTTCTATCCTGCTTAACCGGAACACTTCCTGGCATTTCGCCGGAAGGGATTTGATAGAACTCTCGATCGTTTCATGGAGATCTTCATAATCAAGCTGTTCTTCCGTGGTGTTAGCAATCAATTCTTGAAGGGTCTGCAGGTGCTTGTCTGAAACTTTTCCTTTTCTCAAAGCCATTAAAACTTTGAATTTTACAGATTGGTGCAAATACGCCTCGATATTATCAATTTTATTGAGATTAGATCTCTCCCAAACGTTTAGGAAAACATCCTGGACAATATCCTTACAGGCCTCCACATCTTTGAGGATCACGTAGGCCGAAATGAAAAGTGAATCCCAATACTTGTTATAGAAGTGATCAAATGCTAACTCATTTCCCTTGGAAACCTGCTCAATTAGCTTTTGATCTGAGAAATTTTGCCCGCTTTTGGAATTCATTTAAAACGAAATACGTCCATTTTGAATATTCATGAAAGGACCTGGTATTTAAGGAATTGTTAAAATTTATTGATACGTTTTTCCGGCAAACTACTACCTGAAACTTCCCTAGTACTTCTTATTCCTAAATAATTCTTGCTTAAGTTTTAAAACAACCAGCTTTTACTAAAATGGAAATAAGCTATCTTATTGGTCGGCAACTTTGCCAATTTTCTTTGCTACTGTCTTACAAAGCCTATTCATAGATCAATGCCGTTAAGATAAGGCCTACGCTCACCCCTTGACCTCTAAAGGGGTACGTACGATGGGGAGGCTTGACTTAATTAAAACCTGGACTCGATTAAAAATGACCGTCATTCCGGTCCGGTGGTGGTGAGAGGGCTCATGGGGAGATCCGGGGTCTACTTTATCGTAGAACGGAAGCTACTCCCCAGTGTAAAGACGGTGAAAGTATTCAAAAGCTGGTTTTAAGCCTAAGCTACTATGATTTTAAATTGAACCGATGTTTAAAATAAAGTTTCAATGCTAGTCGGTAATCTTTTACCATTAAAAAATTGTATGAACATGTCATCCCGTGGGGGTTGATTACGACAGGCTAGATGGGTAGCTTTAAAGTATGAAGCACGTATCCATTTTGATCCCCCAAGGACATTTTAGTGTCATCAACAAGAGGCTACTCATCAAATATTGAACTGGGTGAATTTGTATTGCCAGCAGGTAGGCAGGGAACCTGTCTTCCATGTTCAGTTGGTAGGAACAGAAAAAGCGACCACTCAATCAACCGGGCTTTTTACCGTGCACCCCGATGCGATGATGAAGGATATAGAGAAAACAGGTGTAGTGTTCATTCCCGCCATTTTTGGGGATGCCATACATAACAAAAAGATCAACGAGGACGCAGCGGATTGGGTATTAAAACAATACAATAAAGGAGCCGATATTGCCAGTATGTGTTATGGTTCGTTCTTCCTGGCCTCTATCGGTTTGTTAAACGGAAGAGCGTGCTCTACCCATTGGGAAGGTGCTGACCGTTTTCAGCATCAATTCCCCTCGGCCGAACTGGTGGATGAACGAATCGTAGTAGAGGCAAATGGGGTGTACACCAGTGGCGGCGCCTTTTCCTTCACGAACTTGATCATTTACCTTATCGAAAAATACGCGGGAAAGGAATTGGCCGTCGCGGCTTCTAAAGCTTTCATGATCGACTATGACCGGTCGAACCAATCCCAATTCCGAATATTTGTAGGCCAAAAAGAACATGAGGATGAGCAAATACTAAAGGCCCAGCAATACATCGAAGAGCATTTCAAAGAGAGAATTGCCGTGCAGGAATTGTGCGAGCAACTGGGCGTGGGCAGACGTTCATTTGAGCGAAGGTTCAAGTATGCCACCTCTAATACCGTTGTGGAGTACATTCAACGGGTAAAAATTGAAGCCGCTAAAAAAGGGTTGGAAACGGGGAGAAAAACTGTGAACGAGGTCATGTATGACGTAGGCTATAGCGACACAAAAGCGTTTAGAAATATCTTCAAAAAGCATACGGGTATCACCCCGGTAGCCTACCGTAATAAGTATAACCGGGAGATAGCTTATCCCAGTGAAGAGATGACCAGCAAAGAAAGGGCCTATTATGCCTGATCTTGGGCTTTTACTTAGACAATTCAACAACAATACCAAAAGCGGGGCCATCGCCTTGGCTTATGCCCAAACTCTCTTTAAACTAACGAGAGTTTGGGGTTTAATTGCTGCGTAGTCAACTGTCTAACCGCGGAGAAAACTGGTTGGGCCGCCGAGAGCGATGGAAATTACCCTGGGTTCGCTTGGTATTCACTGCACCCTCTGCAGTTAAAAGCTGGTTTCAATACTTTGCATTGAAATGAGTTATTTTAGGATGGTTTATTTAGCCCAAAATCACGTTAAATTAAGCCTTTTCAGGACAGTTAAACATCCACTGCACACCAAACTTATCGACGCAACTGCCAAAATAATCGCCCCAAAATTGGTCCTCCATGGGCATGGTAACCTCACCATCCTGTGAAAGGGCATGGAACAGTCGGTCGGTTTCAGCCCGGGTATCCACTTGCAGGTTAATGTGTACATTGTTACCTTGGCTGAGATTGAAGCCCATATCCCAAGGTGAGTCAGAACCCATAAGACTGTGCCCACCCAAAATTTTGAGTTCCACATGCACCACCAGGTCTTGGTCTTCCTCCGACAAAGGAGGCATACCCTCCTGTGGGGGCATATCTCTGAACCGCATGATCCCATCCCCGAAAAACTCCCCGCCAAAGACGGACTTGTAAAAGGTGAATGCTTCCTCGGTATTGCGAGAGAAATTCAAATAAGTGCTTACTGATGCCATAGTGTTGGTAATTTAAAATTATTGATCATTTGATTTTTATTACATAGGAATTCATTTCCTTAATTACATTGTTCCGGGTGTCGAGGAATCGGTACACGTCGCAAAAGACATACGTTTCACCTCCCATCTTCATTTCACCATTCAAAGCCGCTTCCCTGCCGTGCGTAATAATGTTGTGGATGACCAGTTCATCGGCTATGTACTCTTTCATTAGATTCACTTCCTGGGCAAACTGGTCCTTTCCTCGGATCATCTTATCTCCATGGATCACCCAGGTGATATCTTCGTGGACTTGATCGATAATGAAACCTGCATTTCCCGTAGCAAAAGCCACGTTAAAATCTTTGAGAAATGACTTTCTTGGTGCGTTTTCACAACTGGGTTGAATGGTAATCTTTGTCATGATCTTTTTATTTTCTTATTCTCTGGTTGAAATTATTTAGACTCGTATTTGAGAACAGTGATGCCACACGGAAAAGATCGGGCAGCTGCAAATTGTAAACCCGTTCTTTGCCGGAATACGGACATCCCGTTCCCTATCGCGGAAGGATTGACGAACAAATAATATTCGTCTATGAGGTTCTCCCCAATTAAATTGGAGACAAATTCTGCGCCACCACAGGCATATAAGTCCCTTCCCTCCTGCTCCTTTATGGCTTTCACTTCTTCCGTAAGATCTCCTTTGGCTAGGGTTGTATTATCCCATGGAGAGTGGTCAAGGGTCCGGGTGAATACCACTTTGGGAAGCTGGGTAAATATTTTACCGGCTTCAACTTCGGGGTTCTTCGGGTCCGAGGCTACTCCTGTCCAATGCGGGATAAAGCCTTCCGCCAGTTTTCGGCCAAGAAGGATGCAATCAATAGAATCTAACAGTTCACTTACATACTTCTTTAGCTGGTCATCCCAGTCCCACACCATCCAATCCATTTCCCCGTTAGGCCCGCCAATGAACCCATCGATAGAGGTCTGTAGCTGTAGTTTGAGTTTTCTCATTTTTTATCTTTTTAACGATTAGGGATTTTGTCCATATCCATGTAGAGCACATTCCACCGGTGACCGTCAAGGTCTGTAAAGCCACAACCGTACATCCATCCGTCAATTTCACTAGGGGCAGCGTAGGTCGTCCCCCCGGCAGCCTCTGCTTTGCTTGCCATTTCATCTACCTCCTGCCTTGATCTTGCGTCAATGGAAAGCAATACCTCGGTGCCGATTTGAGTATCAGCGATTTGATTTCCTGCCAAATTTTCGAACGTAGAATCCGCAAAAAGCATAATTACATTGGGCTTCTCACCCACTTCGAGGCAGGCAGATTCTTTACTGTCACCGCCAAACTGTTCATTGAATTTGAAGCCCATTGCCTTGAAAAATTCCTTTGATTTCCCCAGTTCCTTGACCGGTAGATTGATCCATAAGCCCTGTGTCATGATAGGTTTGATTCATAAGTTAACGCCATTCAGTTCAGCATACCCATCGTACCCCTAAAGGTGCAATCCACCGTTCTGTTGGTGCCCCTTTAGGGGCTTTAGGGATGAGCGTTAGCCTAAACTTAACGGCACTCGATTATAAGCGTACACAAAGCTAAAGTATCTGTTAAGCGGATGTTAGAGCCAAAGGCGTCGAATTAGGGGGTTGATCCCGCCATCTTTAATTTGTAGTTTTAGTTTATGAAACATATCTCCATCCTCGTCCCCAATTATGCTGTTCTTTCAAGTATTGAAGACCCTCGCTACTTATTCCAGGCCGTCAATCAATTCCTCGCCAGTAGTGGTAAGGCTGCCCTTTTTGATGTACAGCTTTTAGGATTGACCAAAGAAGTAAAGCTTCATGAGGGAACCTATACAGTACATGTAAATGATTTGATAGATCACGTAGAAAAGACGGACCTGGTCTTTCTTCCTGCCCTTATTGGAAACATGAAGGAGGCATTGGAGGCCAACAAGAATTTTATTCCTTGGATCATCAAGCAGCACCATCAAGGAGCAGAGGTAGCCAGCCTTTGTGCAGGCGCATTTTTCCTCGCTTCTACGGGCTTATTAAATGGGAAGAGATGCTCCACGCATTGGATATTTGCAGACCAGTTCCGGGAGATGTTCCCCCAGGTGGAGCTCGAGGATGATAAGGTGATCACCGATGAGAATGGCATTTACTCCAGTGGAGGGGCTAATTCACTGTGGAACCTATTACTTTATATTATAGAAAAGTACACCAACCGCGAAATGGCCGTCTTAGCGGCCAAGTATTTCGCTATTGAAATTGACCGGAACAGTCAATCTCCCTTCATTATGTTCCAAGGACAAAGTGAGCATAAAGACGAAAGCATAAAAGACATCCAGCTGTTTATAGAGAATAACTACCAGCAGAAATTAACCGTCGATGGCATTTGCGACCGATTTGCCATTGCCAGGAGAAGCTTGGAAAGAAGATTTAAAAAGGCCACACACAATACCGCGGCAGAGTACATCCAACGGGTAAAGATCGAAGCGGCTAAAAAAGGATTAGAAACAAAGGGCAAAACAGTCAACGAGGTGATGTACGACGTAGGATACTCAGACACGAAAGCCTTCCGAAGTGTATTCAGGAAAATAACCGGGCTTACTCCCGTAGAGTACCGAAATAAGTTCAGCACAAAAAGAGCTATTTGGGTATGACCCAGTACCAGCCAGTTTAGAAGCATACAATTAGAACCGTTTCACAACCTAAAACAGTCAAAAGAACCTGCCCCAATCCACATAATTTTGCATTTATGCAAGCTTGCAAATTGTGCCTTCTTTATCATCACTAGGATTTCTAACCCGGCCACCAGGTAGCAAAAACCACCATCCTTCGATAAATCCCATATCGATCCAACCCTCAACTGGCGCAAGTTTGTAACTTGTGCCTTTTTAATGATCACCAGGGTTTATAACCCGGCCAACAAGCAACAAAACCACCATCAATGCCAAATCCTTAATGTCATACTCTCAAACCCCCACAACATATTGAGCATCCGTACACTCCTTAACTTCCTCCACACTCAACTGGCGCAAGTTTGTAACTTGTGCCTTTTTAATGATCACCAGGGTTTGTAACCCGGCCAACAAGCCACAAAACCGCCATCAATGCCAAATCCTTAATGTCATACTCTCAAACCCCCACAACATATTGAGCATCCGTACACTCCTTAACCTCCTCCACACTCACCCCAGGCATCAGTTCGATTAACGTAAGCTGCCCCTCTTTGAACTCAAAAACCCCTAAATCCGTAATGACCATGTCTACCACACCTACCGCCGTAAGCGGCAGCGAACAGGACTCTACGATCTTGGAAGAGCCATCACGATTGGTATGAAGCATAGTAATGACCAGCTTTTTCGCTCCAGAGGCCAGGTCCATCGCCCCTCCCACTCCTAATAAAGGCTTTCCCGGGACGGCCCAGTTGGCCAAATTTCCCTGTGCATCTACCTGCAAGCCTCCCATAATGGCCACATCCACATGTCCGCCGCGTATCATACCAAACGATGTGGCGGAATCAAAGTAACTCGCCCCGGGCAAGGGGGTCACGGGGATCTTGCCGGCATTCACGGGGTTGACCAAGGCCCCGGAGCCATCCGGCGGTTCTGGTCCCACCCCCAGCATGCCGTTTTCCGTGTGGAGGATCACGCCATCCCGGGGCCCGATGAGGTCCGCTACCAACGTAGGAATACCAATGCCGAGGTTCACGATATCCCCGGTATGGAGTTCTTTTAAAGCCCTCTTAGCAATATTCTGCCTGGCTTCATCTACCTTTTTCAAGCTTCCCTTTACGGAGGCAGAAGAGCCTAGATCACTTTCACAGAGGGTAGCCTGTACCAGGTAATCCACGAAACATCCCTGGGTATGGACATGGTCAGGGTCCAGCTCGCCTACGGGCACGATCTCTTCCACTTCGGCAATCACCAGATCCGCGGCGGTGGCCATGGCCGTATTGAAATTCTGCTCGGTCATGCGATAAACAAGGTTACCCGCAGTATCTGCTTTCCAAGCCCTGATCAAAGCTACATTACCCCGTATGCCTTTAACAAAGACCTGGTCGACCCCATTGATAATCTTTACCTCGGCGCCTTCGGACAATACGGTACCGGCTGCCGTAGGAGTGTAAAACCCCCCGATCCCCATGCCCCCGGCACGGATCGCTTCTCCCAGTGTCCCTTGCGGTAACAGTTCATAGGAAACCTGTCCTTGCTGGGCCGCTTTCACCGCGTCTGGGTTGCTGGTAAAGTAGGAGCCGATCATTTTTTTAAGCTGACCATTGTATAGCAGCCGGCCTCCTCCCAGCCCGGGCTCTCCCACATTATTTCCAATGTATGTGAGGTCTTTCGTACCCGTCTCCGCCAAGGTATTCAATAGATGTACCGGGTTACCGGTCATTCCAAACCCACCGCAAAGCAATACGTCCCCATCCTTAATTTTACGGACAGCTTCTTTCAAAGTGATTACAGGAACATTTTTCATGATCGGTCCATTTACAATTTTCCCAAAATTTTTAAAAGCGCTTGCTCAAGATCGTCTTTAGCAGAAGACGTGACCGATTTGGACCGGTAGGCGACATGGAAATCCGGGCGTATCAAGAGGCACCCGGTATCCTGCACCTCCCGGGCCTCCGCCCACTCGCCGTACAAGTCCGTATAATCCCTGCCCGGGCCTATTTGAACTGTGCGAATATCCATTCCCAACGCTTCGCCCAACGCTCGGGCCACCTCTATCCACAACTCCCCGCCTATGCCGGTGAATAAGGTGAATTTCCCTCTTCCGGCCAGGTCTAGGGTTGAGATTTTATGCCCGTTATCCCCGAGCCAAACGTGCGGAAGGCGAGCGCCCGGCCAGGTGGTAGCTTGGTAATATAGCTCTGCATCACGCGTGTAAGCCGGTTCGGGCGTGCCGTCAGGAATAATCGCCCCGGATACATACCGCTGGTTCATCTCCACCCCGTGACAGTTAAATTCGTAAGATTTAAAAAGAATCGACTTCCTTAACGCTTCACGCTGTTGCCCTGCCGCCGGGGTTACTTCTTTTCGTTTGGCCATATTAGCCTTCATTTGTTTGGGATCGGAGGTATCCGTCAAGCCCAACGCATCAAAGATGGGGGCGAATTCTGCGATGCTTTTATTGGCCCTGTTCACCACCTGCTCCGCGATAGGCGCTCTTTCGGCCTGGTACGAGTCCAGCAGCGAGGGAGCGGCCTGGCCTTTAAGGACCAGGGCCAGCTTCCAGGCCAGGTTAAAGGCATCCTGGATAGAAGTATTGGACCCCAGGCCGTTCGACGGCGGGTGGCGGTGAATAGCGTCTCCCATACAAAAAACACGGCCGGACTGTATCGTAGTGGCATAACAGTGGTTGACCGTCCAAGTAGAGGTAGATTCAATTTCTATGGGGATAGTGGCATCCCCCACGAGATTATGCACGATGTCCTTGGCCATCGCATCGCTTACATCCGGGGCGCCATCGTTGATATCATACCCCCAAACGATCAACCATTTGTTCCATGGCCTCACCATACGTACCAGTCCCATGCCTATGCCCCCCACATCTGAGCCGGGCTGCACTACCCAATACAGCACACTCGGTCTGTGCGCTACGTATTTGGAAAGGTCCATTTTGCATACAATGTTCATGCTGCCCCCTACCCCCATTTGTCCTTGGTAGGGTAGATCAATGTCCTGCGCCACCTTACTGTTACCCCCGTCTGCTCCAATAAGGTATTGGGCTCTCACTTTGAACTCCTCCCCGGACAGCCGGTCTTTGATCAAGGCAGTAACTCCTTTATCATCTTGTTCCAGCCCGAGGTATTCTTTGTCAAATTGGTACTTCGAGCCTCTTCGAGCACCGGCCCCTACCAAAATGGGCTCCACCAGGTCTTGGGGAATATCACACATAGTAGTGGGGCTGGCCAAGGTATAATCCGCCCAACGCTTCGGATGTGTACCCCAGGAATGCAGCCGTCCCAATTCCTCACCGGCTATGCTGGTACAAAACAGATTATTGCCCATCCAATCCTGGGGGACCGCTTTTTCTTTGACTTCGTCTTCGATCCCAAGATCTCGAAAAACTTCCATCGTGCGCTGGTTGGTAATATGGGCGCGTGGGGTATTGGCTAACCAGTTGTATTTGGTAGCCACAACATTTCGAATGCCATACGAACTTAGCAAAGCCGAAGCGGACGAGCCTGCCGGTCCACTGCCGACAATCAATACATCGGTTTCATATTTAGGATCCATTGTAAAAGGGTTTGGGGTGAAAATAAGTTTTTATTTCGTACTTTTGTTTTATATACAAACAAAATAAATTAAAAATTGTTGGTCTTAAAAAGAATCAACATGAGAAATCTGACAGAAGAAAACCTAACGGAGGTCGTACTTGCCCGATTGAATAGCGAAGACGACCGGACAAATGAGATTGTCTCAAAGCTTATTAAGCACCTGCATGCTTTCATTAGGGACTTGGAACCTACGGAAAAAGAGTGGGCATATGCCATTGATTTCCTGACCAGGACAGGGCACACTAGCAGCGATACACGGCAAGAATTCATCCTGCTTTCCGATGTTTTGGGAGTTTCTATGCTGGTGGATGCGATTAACCATCGTCATGGCGGGCAAACCACAGAGACCACGGTTACCGGCCCGTTCCACGCCAAGGCCCGTCATTATGAGATGGGTGCTAACATTGCCACGGGTGAAGAAGCCAGCCGGGGGGAGCCCACCGTAGTACACGGGAAGATATTGGATGAAAACCAGCGCCCTGTAGCCGGGGCGGTCATCGATGTATGGCAATCTGACGACATTGGCGCTTACGATATCCAGGATAAAAACCAACCCGAAATGAACCTAAGGGGGATCTTTACCACGCAAGAGGATGGATCTTTTTGGTTTAGGACGATCAAACCTGCCCCATACCCTGTTCCTACAGACGGCCCGGTAGGCGAGCTACTGAATGCTACCGGCCGGCACCCGATGCGGCCGGCACATATCCATTTTTGGATCGAAGCTGACGGCTACGAGCCCTTGATCACACATCTTTTCGTGGAGGGCGATGAATACCTGGACTCAGATGCCGTATTCGGTGTCAAGGAGTCGTTGATCCTTGACTTCAAGCAGAACGAAAATCCCGGCGACGCCAAGAAATGGCAGGTCACTGGCCCATTTTATGATGTGCAGCATGATTTCGTACTGGCCCAAAAGAAAACCTTATCATGAAAGAGGCTTATATCATAGACGCTATACGCACCCCTATTGCCAAATTCAGGGGAGGCCTCTCGGAAGTCCGTACCGATGACCTGGCCGCTTTGGTCATGGAAAGACTGCTCCAAAGGAACCCTGCGATAGATCCGCATCAAATTGACGATGTGATCTTGGGGTGTCATAACCAAGCAGGAGAAGATAACAGGAACGTAGCCCGGATGGCTGCATTGCTGGCAGGACTGCCGGTAAATGTACCCGGGGAAACCATCAACCGCCTGTGCTCATCCGGGATGTCTGCGATTATCCACGCGAACCGGGCCATCAAAGCAGGGGACGGGGACCTATTTATCTCCGGGGGAGTAGAACATATGACCCGGGGGCCGTGGGTTATGTCCAAATCCGCCAAGCCTTTCGGAAACGATGCAAAATTATACGACAGCAGCTTTGGGTGGCGCTTTGTTAACCCGAAGATGAAAGAAAAATACGGCACACACGCCATGGGAGAAACTGCTGAAAATATAGTGGACCAGCAAACCATCAGCCGGGAAGACCAGGACCTTTTTGCTTACCATAGCCAACGAAAAGCAGCAAACGCCCGGGAACGCGGGCGGCTGGCCAAGGAGATCACCCCCGTAGAGATCCCCCGGCGGAAAGGTCCTGCCGAGGTATTCGACGAAGACGAACCCATCCGCCCCCAAACTACCATGGAGGCGCTGGCAGCGTTAAAGCCGGCTTTTCGCTCCAACGGTTCTGTCACGGCAGGGAATGCCTCGAGCCTGAACGATGGTGCCGCGGCGGTACTCATCGCTTCGGAAAACGCCGTAAAGAAATATCAACTAACTCCCATGGCCAGGGTGGTAGCTTCACAGGTGGTAGGGGTAGAACCCCGCATTATGGGCATAGGCCCGGTAGAGGCTTCTCATAGAGCCTTGAAAAAAGCGGGGTTGACCTTCGATGATATGGATATCATTGAGCTCAATGAAGCTTTTGCCGCTCAATGTTTGGCTTGTATCCGCTCTTGGGGGCTGCCGGATGATGACCCGAGGATCAATCCCAACGGTGGGGCCATCGCCCTGGGACATCCCTTAGGCATGTCCGGGGCCAGGATCCTACAAACTGCCGCCCTAGAGCTAAAGGAGAAAGGTCTGCGCTATGCGCTTTGCACCCTGTGTGTAGGTGTAGGCCAGGGATATGCTACGATTATTGAAAATATAGCGAATACCTGATCTTTGCTGCATGTCGACAGCTATAAAAAAATCAGATTTTATTCAATCCTTAGAAAAAGGCTTAAAAGTGATTGCCGTATTTGACCGTGACCATCCAGAGCTCACCCTGACCCAGGTGGCTAAAGCCGTAGACCTGACCCGGGCCAACGCTCGCAGGATATTACTCACCTTAGAATACTTAGGATACGTGTCTTGTGCCGACGGTAAGCTTTTTAAACTCACCCCAAAAGTACTTTGCCTGGGGTATTCGTACTTATCCTCACTTTCCTTCCAAGAGCTAGCTCAGCCTTACATGGAAGATTTAGCCGACATAGTGAACGAATCCTGCTCTATGTCTGTGCTCGAGGGTAAGGACATTGTATATGTGGCGCGGGTACAGACCAAACGGATCATGACGATCGCCCTGGGTATTGGCACCCGCCTCCCTGTTCATGCCACCTCTATGGGACGCGTGCTAATTGCCGGGATGGCCCCCGGAGAAATGGAAAGGTACATAGAGGAGCTTGACTTTGAAGCCTTTACGCCTTACACACTAGTGGATAAGCTAAAATTCACCGAACGTGTGCACCTGGTAAAGGCGAGGAGCTGGGCGCTTTCTGACCAAGAATTAGAGATCGGCATCCGATCTATCGCCCATGCCCTGAGAGATAAGAACGGGAAAATATTAGCCGCTATTAACATCAGCGGTCACGCCAGCAGGGTAAGCAAAGAAGAAATGATAGAAAGATTTTTACCCGCTTTGAAAGAAACAGTATCAAAAATAGAAAACGCTCTTCACCAGCTTTAAGATTATGGATTTTGAGTATCGGTCTTTCCCCAACCAGGTCTACTTTGGCGATGGTAAAATCTCCATTTTAGACGAAATAGTTAAAAATTTCAAAAAGGTCCTTTTGATTGCCGAGGACCGGCTCAAGCCGCAAGTAGAGCCGTTAAAAGCCGCTAGGCCGGCTGGCAGCGTAGTTCATATTTCCAACGTGATCCAACATGTCCCCGAGACACTGGTAAAAGAAGCCCAGGAAACCTTGGAGAAGGAAAACCCCGGTGTATTGGTGTCAATCGGCGGAGGTTCTTCCGTGGGTTTGGCAAAAGCCTTGGCCCGGGAGACCCATCTGCCCATTGTAGCCGTTCCCACCACCTTCGCGGGATCGGAGCAAACGAACATTTGGGGCATCACCACCGAGGGAGGCAAAACCACGGGACGATCGGATTGGGTATTACCGCGGGTCGTGATCTATGATCCCAGTCTTACCCTTACCATGCCCAAGCCACTGGCCGTCACTAGCGCTATGAACGCTATGGCCCATTTAATGGAGGCTATCTACTCTCCTACCGGGAACCCTATCACGCGGCACCACTCATTATTGGGAATAGAAAAATTGAAAAAAGGATTGCAGGAAATCGCCCGGAACGAGGCATTGACCCACGAAGCGAATGAAAATATCCTTTTTGGCGCCTACCTAGCAGGGAAAAGCCTGTGTGAGGTGTCCATGTCGCTGCACCATAAAGTAGCCCATGTGCTGGGCGGCACATTCGGCCTGGATCACGCCCGGGTGCATACGGTGCTTCAATCCTATGTATTGTCTTACCAATGGCCCCACTTAACGTCTTCAATCCAAGAAGACTTCCGGCAGGTTCTAGGCGAAGATCCTGCCCATGCCTTAAAGGACCTTGCAGCCCGGGCCGGGGGCCCTACCACGCTAGAGAGCATCGGTTTTAAACGCCATTCGATCGACGAAGCCGTGGATGCTGTTATGGCCAAACCTTATGACAACCCTGCCCCCATTACCAAAGAAGGAATAACGGGCCTACTAACACATGCATTTGAAGGGACGCTGATGGAGAGTTAAACCGGTTTTGTCATATTTCGGCCTGTGAATAAAGGTAGCTAATCCTCAAATGACGTACCGGGTACAGGATGAGCTTAATTTAACGTGAGTTTTGAGTTTAATTACCAAGTAATCCATGGTTTAACCACAGGGAAAACGGAGAAGACCGCCGAGTAGGCAAAGGGGAGTTTCACCCCTAAGCCTCTCACAGAACCGTACGTGAGCCTCTCGGCTCATACGGCTCGTGTTGTTTAATCG